>JBFZEN010000208.1:0-26590 GCA_041306805.1 bacterium | reverse complement strand
TCAGGTTGAACCGGTTCGACAGGTCGACGCTGAACAGCAGGAGCGTGTTCTCGACGAGAAAAACGGTGATGAACGCCATGGCCGTGACCGTGATTTTCTTCAGCCAGTCGAGTTTGATTTTCTCGATGGTGGAAAAAACGTTGCGGATGGCCGAGGCATAGCGCTTGAGAACCCGCAGTGTCAGAAGCATGTAGGTTGTGGACTGTGCGATGATGATCCAGTTCAGCAGGACGAAACCGGCGGGTATGCCCATCACTTCGCCCTTCGGCATCAGGCGAACGGTCCCCGGCTTGTAACATAGTACCAGGCATTCAAAGGCCAGGAAGGGGATGAAATGCAGCCAGTCGCGCCTTCGAAAGCCCTGGCCGGGGTGGCTCAGGTATCTGGCGTACAGGTAATGGAGCGGCCCCATGACGAATGAAAATCCGACCACAAGGGCGACCAGCGTCGCGTTCGACCGGTACCGGCCGACGTCGTTCACGATGAGATGGACGAGCAGAATGCTGTACAGGAGTATCAGGCTTCCGAGAAATCGGTTCGCGTAGACCTTGCGATGCCTGTGTAGAATGAGGACTGACAGGAAAAGCCCCTGGGAGGCCGCCAGGAGCAGGAGGATTTGGACAACAGTCAGACGCATGGATCGGTCGCAGTCATGATCATCAGGCGCGTATCGGGATTCCCGAAGTGATTCAATGTTTGGACTGAAAGTCTCTCGGTCGTCAATCGCCGGACCGGAAATCGTTCGATCGGAAATGATCCGATCAGTGCCTGATCAAATTCAAGAACTCCATTCTCGTGGATTCGCGTCTTTCGAAACCGCCGAGCATGGCCGACGTCTGCATCACCGAGTTTTGTTTTTCGACGCCGCGCATCATGGTGCAGAGGTGCTGCGCCTCCACCACCACGGCCACGCCGCTCGGATCGAGCACCTCCTGGATGGCTTGGGCGATCTGGTGGGTCAGCCGCTCCTGAACCTGAAGCCGGCGCGCATACATGTCCGCGATCCGCGCCAGCTTCGACACGCCGATGATTTTATCGTTCGGTATGTACCCGATGTGGCACTTGCCGAAAAAAGGCAGCATGTGATGTTCGCACAGCGAGTAGATTTCGATGTTTTTCAGGATGATCATGTCGCGGCTTTGCGTCTTGAATACGGCCTTGTTCACGACCTGTTCAAGGCTTTGTGAATATCCTTTGGTGAGAAAGCGCATCGCCTCGGCCGCCCGCTTGGGCGTCTTGACCAGGCCTTCGCGCCCGGGTTCTTCTCCCACCGCTTTCAGCAGTCTGAGGTAGACGTCTTCCATGATTGCCCCTATTCTAAAACAGCTTGCACATGTTCCGGAATGTTAGTATTATACAAAAACCCACCCAGTTTGTCAAGCCAAGACGGGAGATCGCATGAAAAATTTATCCCCAAGGCATCAGGCGCCGAGAACGGCATCCGCGCTGTTCCTGGGTCTCGTATTTCTCACCGGGTCCGCCCTTCATGCGTCGGCCGTCCTGTCTTCGCCCGGGAGCACGGTTTCAGACAGCGTCCGCCTTTCGGATCCGGCTGTGCAAAGCGCCGTGGCGCTCTGGCAGAAACAGGTTTCAACCCTTCGAACGGGCGAAGAAAGGAAAATCGCGGGTTTCTGGAATAAAATCGAAGCCGAACGCGGGGTCGTGCACGATCAAAGATATGAATCGCTTCAAAAATACAGGGCCACCATCAGGCGTCTCTCCGACAAAATTATGGACGCGACCGCGGTTGAAGACGGCTGCATCCGGCTTTCCATCCACTGGCTCAAGGAACCAGACGCCAAACCGTTCGCCTCCGAAACCGTTTTTGTGTTCCAGGAAAAGGACAAACCCGTTCTGGGACATGCGCTCGCCGCATTCACCCGCTCATGGCAATCTCGAAAAACCAAACACTTCGTTTTCCGTTATCCGGCCGGCGCTCCCCTCGATCCGGGCCGCATGGCCCGGGTCAACGACCTCGTCCGGTCGTTCTCAGAACGTTTGCCGATGAAACCGGGTCCGGCCATTCCCTATTTCGCCTTCCCCCGTGCGTTCGATCTGTCGCAATTGAAAAAGTGGGGCCTCTCGAAAACCGACCTCGGGGAAGCGCTTGGCCGATTGGACATGGTGGCCGACTGGGGACGGAATTCCGGACTGGCTGATCACGAAATCATCCATGTCCTTCAATCGCGCCTGCATGCGACCCCGCCCTGCGTCTTCCTGCTCGAGGGAACGGCCGTTTATTTCGGAGGAGACGCGGTGCCGCCGGACTCCCTGTACCGCGCCTTGAAAAGGGGGCTGGGCCGTTCATCGGCCCCTTCGCTCGACGCCGCCATCCGCCAATCGAACGTGAATTGGCACGAAACGCAGGCCGGGGAACAGTGGCTCAAGGCCATGGGTGCGGCTTCGGTCGGCTATTTGAACGAGACGCGGAACGTGGAATTATTCAGGCGTTTTTATTCGGAGGCGTCATCGGGCCTGCATCAGGACGAGCCCGAGCTGGATATGATCAATGCGCTGAAAAACGTGTACGGATTGACCGTGTCCGAACTCGAACAGGGTGTCCGTTCCTGGCTGGCGCAAAAGACGGATTGACAAGACCTCTGCACCCGGCCGCTGTCTTTATTGACGGCCCGCCCTTGAAACCGGCGCGGGCCGTTTTTGTTTTTCCGGCCCCGTGCATCCTTGATGAAAAGGACGGCTGCCTCAACCCGTCTTGAAACGCAGATGATAGGTCGTTCCCCGGTTCCGGTTCAGTTCCAGTTTCCCGTTCAACTGGTCCTGCGATAAAAGCGAAATCAGGCGCAGTCCCAGCGATCCGGTTTTGTTGAAGTCGAGTTCGGGCGGAATACCCACGCCGTTGTCGCTGACGGTCAGAACGACGCGGTTTTGGGTTTCCTTCAAAACAATGGATATTTTGCCTTCCCCGTCGAAGGAAGCCGGAAAGGCGTGCTTGAGTGCATTGGTCATCATCTCGTTCACGATCAGCCCGCAGGGAACGGCCAGTTCGATTCCCAGCATGACGCCGTCAAGCCGCAGGTCGAGCGCCACCTTGTTGGTGGGAATATGCATGGAACGGATCAATCCGTCGACCAATTCCTTGATGTATTCGGCGAAATCAATCTTTGAAAACTGTTCCGATTTGTACAGTCTTTCATGGATGAACGCCATCGACTGAATGCGGTCCTGGCATTCCTGGAAGAGCCCGGTGATTCGCGGATCTTTGATCTGCCCGGCCTGCAGTCTCAACAGGCTTTTAATCACCTGCAGATTGTTCTTGACGCGGTGGTGGATTTCCTTGAGCAGCAGTTCCTTTTCGCGGAGCGAAGTCTGAAGCTGTTCGTCCGCCCGTTTCCGTTCGGTGATGTCCTTGCCGACGGCGAAGGTCCATTGGCGCGTCATAAATTTGGCCGGAATGAACGTCAGTTCCAGTATCCTCCCCGATTCATTCCATTTCAGTTCCACCGATGAATCCGGTTTCCACGGGACCCGATCCGAAGCGGCCGGTCCGGCCAGGTAGGGACCGATGATGCTGTCGATGTTCCGGCCCGTCAAATCGCTTTTGGCGCACGAAAAACAGGCGAGAACGGCCTCGTTGCAGTTGACGCAAATCCCCGCGGCATCGAGGACAAAAATGGGAAAGGTGGCTTTTTCGAAAAGCGCGCGGTATTCCTCCTCGCTTTCTTTTAAAAAGACGTTGACCTGCTCCAGTTCATGGTTCGAAACGTCGAGTTCGCGCGTTCTTTGCGACAGCTCGGCGTTGGCCAAAGCGAGAACCCGGCTTTGTTTCAGCTGGCTTCTTTCATGGATGAAACCCACCGTTAAAAGCAGGGCGCACAGCAGAATGACAAGCGGATGCCTCCATACCGGGGGAGACACCCTGAAATCGGCCGCCGCGGGCGTGGAATCGACGTTCATATCCAGGTCGCGCGCACGCACTTCAATTCTGTGTTTCCCGCTGTTCAGATCAAAAAACCGGTTCTGCACCGTCGAAAACGGGGACCATTTTCCCCCGTCCAACCGGAAGGAATACTGGAGTTTTCCGGCCGGTGTGTCCCCCCACAGATCCGTCCCTGTCCACGCGATGGCCGCATTCCCGTGCTGAGCCGTTTTAACCAACGGCGTCACGATGCGCGTTTCGGGCGCTCCTGTAATGGATTTGTATCGCACGGTGTAAAACCGGGTCTGCTCCTTCGGTTGAGGGACGGCCCCGGGCTGGTGCCTCCTGTGCCAGGCGCGTGAAGCCTTGTTGATCCAGAGCGTTCCGCCTGAAGACAGCTGAAGCGAACCGCCTTCGGCATCCAGAATGGACAGCTGCGGGAAAAATCCGGCCGTCCAGGACCGGCCGTCGAAATACCCTATCCCCTTTTCCGTCGCCGCCCAGCATGCGGTGTCGGAAGGACACGCGATGCTGTTGATTGAATTGCCTGGCAGCCCGTCATCGATGGTGTACCGGGTCCATTGTCGCAGAACCGGATGAAAGTTGAAAATGCCGTAATTCCTGTTTCCGATCCAGACATGCCCGTCCGGCGTGATCTGAATGCAGTCGCTCGATCCGAATTTCAATTCGTCGGGTTCGGTGAGCGCGGCGGACAAGGTCCCGTCGAACCTGAATACGGTCCGCCTCGCGCTCCAGATCAAACCGTCGGGTGTCTGGCCCAAACCATAGGTGCCTTCATCCACCGCCGGAGGAATGAAATGCGTCCACGTGAGGTTTCGGACGTCGTACTTTAAAATGCCTCCCTTGTCTCCCCGTTTGGCGATGGCGTCGGTGTACGCTCCGAACCAGAGCGAACCGTCCGCGGCTTCGAGGAACGAACGGAAATCAAGCGACCATGACACGCCCCGATGAACCGTGCGTATCCACCTCTGCCCCTGGAATACGGCCGTGGACGCCTGGCCCCGGTGTCCGCCGGCCGCCCATAAAATGCCTCCGCGCGTCGTCCTGATAACCTGGGGCGCGTCCATCAGGCCGTCTTCGACGCCGTATCTCAGCCAGCGCTCCCCTTTCCGGCATACCGCCCCGTCGTCTCCTGAAATGAACCATTCGTCCCCGCCGCCCGATTCGCACTGAAAGTTGATGTTCTCGTATGTGCTCCACCGCGTGGTGTTCATGTCAACCCGGTATACGTCGCTTAAATAGCCGGCCACCCACAAAGCGCCGTCCGACGCCGCCTGCAGGATGGGTCTGAAAAAAGTGGCTGCATGCATGGCTTCGCAGTCGAAAATTCTCACCCGGTTGTCCCGACAGGCGACGATTTTATTCAATCCCCCGAACAAGAGAGCGTTGTCTCCGGTTTGCAGCATCGAAAAAAGAAGGTGGGCTCCTCCATGGGAACGGAAATCCATCCGGCTCCAGGCGCGCGTGGCCGGATCGAAAATCCATGGCGCGCTGGCGTGGTCGTCCTGGTGGTCATGAATCACCCAGATTTTACCGTCGCGTCCCTGCATCATTTTCGACCGCATCATGGATTTCTTCATGGACGTCCATAACCCCGCATTTCCGGAACCGGCGGTTCCGGCCTTGAGCTGCAACAGCGTGTTTTGTTCATAAATGGTGAACCAGATATCGCCGTTGTCCCTTTGCATGATGTCGTACACGTCGAAGAATCTCTGGTCGAAGGCGATGGATTCGGGGATGATCACGGTACGGACGGAAGGATACGCCATGGCCGCCGAATCAGCCAGCAGCCGCGTCGTGTACAACTCTTTCAAATTCCCATGGATCCGCAGGGCGCCGTAGCGCAGGCCCGCCCAAATGCTGCCGTCCGATGTTTCCAGAATTCTGCCCGACCGCCACGACACCGGAAAATCGCATGTGAAGGCCAGCATGTTCTCCCATTGTCCGTCTTTGAGCCGGTCAATGCCTTTCAGGCCGTAGAACAGAATGCTGCTGTCGCCTGTGATGCATATCGACTGGACGGGAGCGGACGACAGGCCGTTTTCCGGTGTGAACCATTGGACGGACAAACCGTCATAGCTTGCAGCCCCCTGGTCCATCCCGAACCACATTTTACCGTTTTTATCCTCGGCCATACAGCGTATTCCTTTCCCGCTGAACTCAGGGAAAAAATGCCACCGCCAGGGCTCGAGAATTGGATCCTGAACAGCCGGAGTGTACAATTGAACGGCATGACAGATGACGGGCGCGACAATGCAAGCAGACAGCATTAAAAACAATATGCAGTTCGATATGTTTGCGGAAAATCGGCCTGAATTTTTTATAAATAACATGTTATGATGTTTTTCCAATCATGGCAAAAAGCAAAAAAATCATCAATATATCTAATTTTAAATATAATGCAAAAAATATGCCCTATCTTCAGAGAAAACCGGTTATTCTCGCATATTGTTTTTTCTTGACATCTAATTGTATTATTTGTAAATTCGCATACGTAATATCTCACGTCTGATATTATTGTATTAGTGCCTGGACGGCTGGAAAATGGGTTTAAAACAGATCACCGTAAAAGACATCGCGCTCAGGCTGAACCTGCACCATACGACCGTGTCCAAGGCTCTCCGCAACCATCCGGACATCAGCAGGGAAACCAAAGAGCTGGTGTCTTCCACGGCGAGGGAAATGGATTACCATCCCAATTCCATCGCCAAAAGCCTGAGAAGCAGAAACAGCCGCACCATCGGCGTCATTGTCCCCTCCATCAAAAATGATTTTTTCTCCACCGCCATCAGCGGCATAGAAGAAGCCGCCTACCGTGAGGACTACCACATCATCGTCTGCCAGTCCAATGAAAACGCAGACCGCGAAGCCGCCCATGTGCACAACATGATTTCAAATTGGGTGGCCGGCCTGCTGATTTCAGTTTCGCAGACCACCCGCCGTCCCGATCATTTCGCTGTTTTGGAAAAAAGGGACATCCCCCTCGTTTTCTTCGACCGGACCTGCGAAAACGTGCCTGCAAGCCGGGTGGTGGTTGACGACGTCCATGGGGCGTTCGAAGCCGTGCAATACCTGATCTCGACGGGAAGAAAGAACATCGCGCATTTTTCTGGGCCCGAATTCGTCTCGGTGAGCCGGAACCGGCGCAAGGGGTACGTCGATGCCCTGGTCCGGCACGGCCTGCCATTGCGCGAAGACTGGATCATTCCGGGAGGATTCCAGGAGGAGGACGGTCGCCGCGCCTTCCAGGCGTTGATGCAGAGGGGTCCGCTGCCGCAGGCTATTTTTTCGGTCAACGATCCCGTGGCTTTCGGCGCCTATACCGAAATCAGGGAAAAGGGGCTTCGTATTCCCGAAGACGTGGCCCTTGTCGGTTTCGGCGACAACATCCTTTCGTCCTACCTGGACCCCCCGTTGACGACGGTGAGGCAATCGCCCTATGAAATGGGAAAGAGCGCGGCCGGGATCATTCTCGACAGAATCCGGAACCACCCCGATGTTCCCGACATCCGGGAAATCGTGATCAAAACGCAATTGATCGTACGCAAATCCGCTTGAACGAGCGAAGAGGAATTTATGTCGCAACTCGTCGTCACCGGCGCGGGCGGCTTCATCGGAGGCCATCTGGTAGCCGTATTGAAAAAGAAAAAAGGCGCCGTGGTCCGTGCCGTGGACGTCAAACCCCTGAAAGAGTGGTATCAGTCGTTTCCGGATGTGGAAAACCGGGTGCTCGACCTGAGGGTGAAGGAAAACTGCATGCAGGCCGCGGACGGCTGCGACGAAGTCTTCAACCTGGCCGCTGACATGGGCGGCATGGGCTTCATTGAAACCCACAAGGCCGATTGCATGCTCAGCGTGCTGATCAATACGCATATGCTCATGGCGGCCAGGGAGAAGGGCGTGCGGCGCTACTTCTATTCATCCTCCGCCTGCGTGTACAACGGCGAAAAACAGACGGATCCCGAAAATCCGGGTTTGAAGGAATCGGATGCCTACCCGGCGCTGGCCGAAGACGGCTACGGCTGGGAAAAACTGTTCAGCGAGCGCATGTGCCGCCATTTCCGCGAAGACTATGGAATCGCCACGCGCGTGGCCCGTTTCCACAACGTGTACGGGCCCAACGGCACCTACGACGGCGGCAGGGAAAAAGCTCCGGCGGCCATTTGCCGCAAGGCCATTGAGGCCAAGACAGCCGGGAAAAATAAAATCGTCATCTGGGGGGACGGCCATCAAACCAGGAGCTTCATGTACATTGACGATTGCGTGAAGGGAATTCTCGGCATCATGAGCGGCGACATTCTTGAGCCGATCAACCTGGGATCGAGCGAAATGGTGTCGATCAACCGGCTCGTGGACATCGTTGAAGACATCGCCGGAATCAAGCTCGAGCGTTTCCACGACCTGGACGCCCCGAAAGGCGTCCGCGGCCGGAACAGCGACAACACGTTGATCAGGCGGCTTCTCAAATGGGAACCTTCCATTCCGCTCAGGGACGGGATGAAAAAAACCTATGACTGGATAGCCGCGCAGATGGCGGCAGACCGCCGTGGACGGTTCCATGACCGGTCCTAAGAAAAAAGTCATGGTCAGCGGGTGTTTTGACCTGCTTCGCGCCGGCTCCATGTTGGAGCACGAGCCGGGTTTCCCGTACCGGATTTGCCTGGCCGGGGGATGGATGGACCAGCCGTGGGTATCCGGAATTCATCCCGGCTCCGTCGTCGTGGTGCAGATTCTCCCGACAATCGAATTCAACGAACGGTCGGGCATGGCCACCAGTTCCAGGAAAATCGCCCTCGAACTGTGGGGCAACCGGTATCCCGCGGGCGATCCGGTGCGGAACGCCCGCCTTTTGTTCGGGGCCGAAAATCCGCCGGGTACGGAATATGTCTCGGGCTCGCAGGACCATCTGGGTCTGATGCTGCCGGGCATCAGCCGGCTGTTTTACCGCGGCAATTACTGGCCGGACCGGATCGACTCCACATGCGACAAGGATATCGTGACGTGGCTTGAGCGCGTGCTGCATCTGATCCCCGTCAAGCCCCGGCCCGCGAAATACGACCCCATTGACGAAAGAAACCTGACCGTCGAAGGGGTGAGAGAACTGGGCGAATCGGGAGATCTGTGCTGGAGGAGCATATTGGACAGGAACGCCGCCCGATTGGGGCGGTCCCTCAGGCTCACACTCGAGGCATGGAAGAAACTGCTTCCCCATACGGTGCTGCCCGATACGCTTGACGACTTGAAACAGGTTGCGTCTTACCCCGGGGCCATTTTTTCGGGAAGCGGCGGCGGATACCTGGTCGTGGTTTCCGAACAACCTGTGCGCAACGCCCTGAAAGTGCGTATCCGGACGGCATAACGCCGGCCTTTCCCTGGAAGCGGCATACGGTATCCTCTGTTTTACATTTTGATTTTTGCATTTTAATTTTTTAATTTAGCGGATACGGACCGGATAAATACCGATTCATTCAACAAGTCCCTGTTGTGATCGGACAGAACCGAAAGGAAACCCGTATGAAGCCGAAGAAGATTTTTATTCATCCGGCAAAATGGCTGACAGCCCTGTTCCTGTGCACCGCCCCGTCGCTGCGGGCGGCCGAAGGAACGGGGACCGCTTCACGCCTGCTCGCCATGGCGCCCGTCGATCTGGTCATCATCGTCTTGTACTTTGTGGTGGTCCTGGGCATCGGGTTCTACCTTAAAAAGTACACGAACACCGGCGAGGAATTCTTCATGGCCGGCAGGAAAATGACCGCCTGGATAGCCGGCCTGAGCTTCATTTCCGCCAACCTGAGCTCGCTCGAAACCATGGGCTGGTCGGCCATGGCTTACCAGTACGGCATGCTCGGGGCGCACGCCTACCTGATCGGCGCCATTCCGGCCATTTTATTCCTGGCCGTGGTCATGATGCCGTTTTATTATATCTGCAAAACCCACTCCGTGCCCGGCTATCTGAAACTTCGGTTCGGAGAGGCCAGCCGCTCCCTCGCCGGTATTTCCTTTACGATCATGACCGTCCTGGTGTGCGGCGTGAACATGTTCGCCATGGCCAAGGTCATGCAGATGCTGCTCGGGTGGAATTTCGACCTGTGCATCTGGGTGTCGTCGGTGACCGTGGCCGTGTACGTGGCCCTGGGAGGGCTCCTTTCCGCGGTGTTCAATGAAGTCCTGCAATTTTTCCTGATATGGCTCGGGACCCTGCTCATTCCGATTTTAGGCCTCATCGAAGCCGGAGGCTGGAGCAAGATGATGGCCAGCATCAACGCCCAGCATCCCGGACAGAATTTTACCAGCCTATGGGCCAATCTGGGATCCGCCGCGAACAATCCCATGGGCATGCACTGGACTGGCATGGTTTTCGGACTGGGCATCGCGGTGTCATTCGGATACTGGTGCACCGATTTTCTGCAGGTCCAGCGCGTGATGGCCGCCAAGAGCCTGCGCTCGGCACAAAACGGCACGGTCATCGGGGCCGTGCTCAAGATGCTCGTCCCGATCATCGTCACCATTCCGGGGCTTCTCGGACTGGCCGTGCTGACCCAGAAATCGGGCATCACCCTCGTTCCCGAAAGCGTGGCCCAGGCCACGGGCGGGCACAGTTACAACGAGGTGCTTCCGCTCATGATGTCGCGATATCTGGGCCCCGGACTCCTGGGCCTCGGCATCACGGGCATGATTGCGGGGTTCATGTCGGGCATGGCGGGCAACGTCAGCGCCTTCGCCACGGTGTGGACGTACGACGTGTACCGCCCGCTTATCAATAAAAAAGCCAGCGACGCCCATTACGTGAAAATGGGCCGCTGGTGCTCCATCCTCGGGGTGGGGCTGGCCATCGGAACGGCGTATTTCGCGAAACATTTCAGCAACATTCTGGTTTACCTTCAGGTGCTGGTCATGTTTTTCATCATCCCCCTGTTCGGCGCGGTGATTCTGGGCATGCTCTGGAAAAGAACCACCCCCGCGGCGGGGTTCTGGGGTTTCCTTTCGGGAATCCTCTTTTCCATGGGCGAATTCGTATATGTCCATCTTTTTCCGGGACGCTTCGATCCCAACCTGCTGAATCCGGAGCACGTGAAACACATCGCGCTTTCTCCCCTGGCGAAGGACATGGCCGTGAACATGTACAGCGCCTGGTGGTCGCTTTTGGTCTGCATGACGGTGACCTTCGTGGTCAGCCTGTTCACCAGGCCCAAGCCGGAAAAGGAATTGAAGGATTTGGTTTTCGGGTTGACCCGCATTCCCGACGAAGGTCCCTGCCCATGGTACAGGCATCCGGCTTTCTGGGCCGCGGTGGTGATGGTTGTTCTGATAGCCGTAAACATACTCTTTTGGTAAGGGGAAAAGCATGAAAAAAATAAATCGGCGGGAAAAAACTCAAATCGACCGCAACCAAATCGAAATCTGGTTTTTCATCGGCGCTTTGCTGGGCGTTTATGGTTTGCTGATTCTGGGAACGGGGGTGTTACACCTGTTCCGTCCGCCGTTGAAGCAAATGGCCCTCGCCCATCTGCATCCGGACATTGTGTGGGGCGTATTGCTCACAGCCATTGGATTGGTCTACACCGTCAAATTCTGGCCGAAAGGATTTCTTGTGAGAAAATTATCTCGCCTCCCCGGGGATTGATTCTAATCTTGGATATTGCCGGATTTATGATTTCCAACAGGTCTTTTCATTGCTATTATATATGCGTTTAAGTCAAACTCAGGAGGAGTTGTTACATCTGAAGGAACATCTCGCATTACGCTGATTACCTCGGGATATTGGTCATTAGGTATTTCGTCCATACCCGCCACTGTTGCTCTTGTCGCTTACAAAGGTTAAATTTGTACCGCTTATTGCCTGTGTGCTGTCATTTGAAACTATTTTGATCATAGGTTTCGACAGAACCTGCGACTCCTTGTTTCACCTCCAGAGTTCCTGCACCGGAACTGGCCAGAAATCGAGGCCAAACGGCAGGCGCTTCTCGCCCGTATAAACAATATAACCGGCCGTAAAACGGCTCCCGGCCGTCTCCTTCAGCGAAACGAGCCCCGAGAAATCGCCGTATTTAAGCTCCGCCGCGATAAAAGTCTCCAGCAGCCTGCCGAAGGCCAGCCTGTCCGTTTTTAATGATTGAGTGGACATGCCCAGCAGATACGCGGCAAGACCCGTATCACATAGGTGCATTTTCGGCGATTTGACCAGTCTCTTCCACCTGTTGGCGAACCATGGCGGTATCCTGAATACAAGAAACAAGGCCTCGAGCAAAGCCATGTAACGCGTCGTCGTGGTATGGGGAATGCCCAGGCCGCGTGAAATATCAGACAAGTTGAAAATTCCGGCTGAACGGGAAGCCAGCAGGGAAAGCATCGAAGGGATTCGGGTCAAGCCTTCGATTTATGCCAGGTCTCGTATGTCTTTTTGCAGTAACGCAGGGTAATCGTTTCCATTCGGCCGGCCAGCGAATCGGCCACTTTTGACATGGACAGGGGGTTGGCCGAGCCGGTCAGGATAAAACGGCCGGGTGTGCGATCCCGGTCAACTTCCCGTTTGATGGCCGTAAAAACGGACGCATCATCGAAAGAAAGAAATTCACCGCCGGGTATTTTCCCGATCAGATGCATGACCAAAGTGGTTTTGCCCGACTGCCTGGCGCCTGTGATCAGCACCACCGGCGTATCAGCAAGCGCTTGCGTGATTTTTCGCTCAACCAATCGCTGGATCATGGGGTAAATTTAACCATTCAATGGTGAATTTTCAATATGAATGTACGGCCTAGAGAACGCCAACCTGAAAAACAAACGGCCCCGGTAAAAGATACCCTGGGCCATCCAATGACAAGTGCGACGCACCTCTTGCATCTGCAGAAAATCCGGCAATATCAGCACCAGGTGCGTCGCACTTTGCCTCTTACTTCGCCGGCTTGATCTTCGCCTTCACCAGTTCCGTGGCGCCGCGGAAATCGATCTTGCCGCTGCCCATCTTCGGAAGCTCGGGGATCACAACAAACTGCTTCGGCACGCCGATGGGGGCCAGCACCTTCGCCATTTTCTGGATCAGATCCCCTTCGTCCACCTTGTCGGTCACGGCCGCGATCAGCCTGGCGCCCTTGATCGGATCCGGAACGTCGACCACGCAGCAGGAAATGCCCTGCGGCAGCAAATCCTCGAGCAGGCTCTCGGTCTTGACAAGCGAAACCATTTCTCCGCCGATCTTGACGAAACGTTTCAGACGGCCACGGTGCCAGAGATAGCCCTTGGCATCCATCATGCCCATGTCGCCGGTGTCGTACCAGCCGTCCTTGATGCGCATGGACGTTTCCTCGATGTCGTCGTAATATCCCTTCATCACCATGTCGCCCTTCACCAGTATTTTCCCCTCCTTGCCTGCGGAAAGCTCTTCACCCGTGTTGATATCCGTGATTTTTACCCGGGCGCTGGGCAGTGCTTTTCCGATGCTGCCCGGCATATTGTCTTCCGGTGTATTGATCGATACAACCGGGCTGGTTTCGGTACAGCCGTACCCCTCCAGCAGTTCCACATTCTGGTTCTTCTTGTACAAATCCCTCAGCCAATCGGGCGTTTTGTCGGCCCCCGCCACGGCCAGCCGCACCTTCTGAAAATCGCCCGGGCTGGCCTCCCGGACATACCCGGAAAAAAAGACGGGCGTTGCCGCGATGATGGTGACGCCCTCTTCCTTGATCATCGCCGGAATTTTCTTGTAGTCGAGCGGATTGGCGTAGGTCACGGCGGTCATGCCGACCGTCATGGGCAGGTAAAAATCGACCGTGTGCCCGAACACGTGAAAGAGCGGGAGAATGGACATGATGGTGTCTTCGCTCGTCAGCTTGAATATCTTGACCACGTCCGTGATGTTCGAACTGATGTTCCTGTGCGTCAGCTGAACGGCTTTCGGCTCCTTCTCTGAACCGCTGGTGAACAGGATGACCACCGTGTCGTCTTCCTCCGAAGGGGGAAGGGAGTTGATCAGAACCTTGACCGGCAGCTTCGACTTGATGGCCGTCTTGATCTTATCGCCGAAACCGACCAGGTTCATGATGTCCTCGATGCATATCATTCCCGGCACGAAACGGCAGTTGATTTTCTCAAGAAGCGCACGCGAGGTGATGATGGTCTTGAAACCGCACTTGTTCTGGGCGTATTCGCAATTCTCGGCGGCGCCGGTGCTGTAATTGATCATCACCGGTATCTTGCCCGCGAAAACCACGCCCAGGGTCGCAAGGAAGGATCCGGCCGAGGTGGGAATCATCACTCCAATGAAGCCCTCGGGGTATTTCTTGAACTTGCTGCCCAGAATCAGGGCGGCGATCAGGGCTTTGGAATACTTGATTCTTTTCTCGGTCGTCCGGTCGACCACAGCCAGTTTCTTACCGTAATTTTTGGCCGTCCGGATGAATTCGTGATGCAGAATCATGCTGGGGCCCTCCATGAAAGAAAATGAGAATGGATTGAATATCCTGTATTTTAAGCCGAAAAAACCAGAAAACCAAACGAAAATTGGTCTTGGAATTGATCATGACTTTTCTTAATATTGACCTTGATCTTCGAAGGCATTTCCCTTGTTTCCACCACCCCAATGAAGGAAACGGCATGAGCGGATTTTTCGGTGTGGTCTCCACGACGGATTGCATCAACGATTTGTATTACGGGACCGACTATCACTCGCATCTCGGCACGCGCAGGGGCGGACTGGCCGTGGCCAAAAACGGGCAGATCAACCGCATCATCCACAACATTGAAAACACCCAGTTCCGGTCGAAATTCGATCCGGAAATCGGACACCTCGACGGAAACATGGGCATCGGCTGTATCAGCAACAACGAAGACCAGCCCCTCATCATCGGTTCGCACCTGGGGCGTTATGCCGTGGTTTCCATCAACCGGATCAACAACCAGGCCGAACTGGTCCGTTCAGCCTTCGGAAAACACACCACCCATTTTTCCGAAATGAGCGAAGGTGAAATCAATCCGACCGAACTCGTCGCCACCCTGATCAACCACGGTTCCACTTACGAGGAAGGCATCCGGATCGCCCAGCAGGCCATCGACGGCACCTGTTCGATGCTGATACTGACCGGTGATGGCCTGTATGCGGTCAGGGACCGTTTCGGGCGCATTCCTCTCGTCATCGGACGCAAGGATGGATCCTATTGCGCCACATTTGAAACCTGCGCCTTTCCCAACCTGGGTTATGAATTTGAGTACGAGCTGGGTCCGGGCGAGGCTGTTTTCATTTCACCCAAGGGAATTGAGAAACGCGTCTCTGCCGCGAATACGCTCAGGATATGCGGCTTCCTGTGGATTTACTACGGATATCCGGCCTCAAACTATGAGGGCATGAACGTGGAAATCGTCCGGAACCGTTGCGGACGCGAACTGGCCCGCAACGACATCAGCGACGGCGTTCGCGTGGATATGGTCGCCGGCGTGCCCGATTCCGGGATTTCCCACGCCCTGGGCTACGCCAACGAAGCGAAGCTCCCCTTTCTCAGGCCGTTCGTCAAATATACGCCGACCTGGCCGCGCAGTTTCATGCCGCAGAATCAGGATGTCCGCAACCTGGTGGCCAGAATGAAACTCATCCCGATCAGGGAATTGATCGATGGCCGGCGCCTGCTGTTCTGCGAAGACTCCATCGTCAGGGGAACCCAGCTTCGCGAGACCATACAGCGGTTGTATGACTACCGAGCCAAAGAGGTGCACATGCGCCCCGCCTGTCCCCCGTTGATCTATTTGTGCAAATATCTGAATTTCTCGAGGT
The DNA here is from genome assembly GCA_041306805.1 of bacterium. GTDB lineage: Bacteria > Zhuqueibacterota > QNDG01 > QNDG01 > DTFT01 > JBFZEN01. The sequence continues at coordinate 10,931 of JBFZEN010000208.1, read as the reverse complement.
CGAGATCGGAACTCGACCTGGCCGGGCGCCATGCCATCCACGAACTGGAAGGCGGAAAAACCGTTTCGCTGGAACCATACGCCGATTTTCACTCGGACCGGTACCGCAGCATGGTCGAAAGAATCAGGGAAAGGCTGAACCTGACGACATTGAAATATCAGACCATACCCGGCATGATCAGCGCCATCGGGCTTCCCAAGGAAAAAGTGTGCACCTATTGCTGGGATGGAATAGGATAAGGAGAACATCGATGGAAATGAAGGTCAGCGGGCTCGTGCTGTTGGCAAGAAAAACCTTCGTGAACGAGCATTTCGGCCAGGGGGCCTGGGAACGGGTTCTGGCCAGCCTCGATCCCGAAGACCAGAACTTTTTCAGGGGATTGCTGATTCACGCGGGCTGGTATCCTTTCGATGTGGGAGAAAGGCTCGACCAGGCCATCGTGGACGTGCTCGGCGGCGGGAACCCGGCTGTTTTCGAGAACATCGGCGCCAAATCGGCACGCGCAAACCTTGAAAGCGTGCACAAATCGTTCGTGACGCCCGGCGATCCGCAGGCATTTTTGTCCCAGGCCAAAACCATCTACAAATACTATTACAATTCGGGAAGCCGTTCCTACGAGAAAACCGGCCCCCGTTCGGGTGTGATCATCACCGAAGGCGCGGAAACATTTTCAGCGGCCGACTGCCTCACCGTTGTGGGCTGGCACAAGGAAGCCCTCCGCATCTGCGGGGCGAAGCAGGTCATGGTGCGCGAAACGTCATGCCGTGCCAAGGGCGGTCCCCATTGCCGTTATGAATTGAGCTGGATTCTCTGATTGAAATTCAAAGCCTGTTCCATCGTGAGCAGGCATTGCCCGCATTTCCTCACCCGCCGCACTACCCGCTCCACGATTCCTTTTTCCGGTAAGCCGTTCCTTGGAACACGGCCACGGTTTCGCCGCTCTCATCGGTCACGGTCACCAGATAGGTGGCCAGTTTGGGATGGAATGCCAGTTCCTTTGCCTGGGCAACCAGCTTTCCGCCCGTGACGGCCTTGACGAATGCCATGGTTGCATTCACCGCCACAGCCACCTGGCCACGCGAATTGCAGGCCGCGGCGAACGTCAGGTCGGCTAAAGTGAAAAGCGCCCCGCCATGCACCGAGCCCTTGCTGTTGTAATGCCGCGGTTCCACGTCGAGTTCTGCCCGAGCGCTGCCGTCCGCCGCATCGATCAGGCGTATGCCGACCTCCCGCGCGAAACGGTCGTTTTCCTGGATGTACTTCTTGACTATTTCCATTGATGAAAACCTTTCATTATCTCCGTATTATAAAATGGGAATCAAGATCAGGATATCGCGTTCTCGTGCTTCGGGCATCGGGATCCGTGGCAAGGGATTCGTCGTTTAGGATTCGGATGCAAAGGGATTAAAGCATCCCCTTTCGTCTTCGGATAAACCATTCCGAGCAGAGCAGAACCAGAATGGCCACCAGAACGAAAGGATTGAACGAAAAATCCCATTCCCGTTTCACGGTTATCGTTTTCTCCGCAAACCGGATCGAATTCAGCAGGGTTTCGAGGCTGTCGGGCGGGCCGGACCGGCCCCCGGTTTCCCCGGCCAGCGCGGACAATGCCTCGGGCCTGGCGCGGGTGTCCATGAATTCGGGCTCAAAGGGTGAAACCGCAAATTCCGTCGTGTCTTTCCCCAGCAACCGGCCTCTCCAAACGGCCTCGGCCTCGGCCCTGTACCTGCCCGGCTGAATGGGACGGAGGACGGTTCGGTACAATCCGTTTTCTTCCTCCACGGCCTGCAGCGCATTTTGTCCTTCCGGCTCCAGAAACCGCACCCTGACATCCGCTTCCTCCACCGGTTCAAGACTCTCATTATAGGCTTGAACCGAAAGAACAATTTCTTCACCGGAGCGTATGGTGGACCGCTCCGCCCGCAGCCTGACCGCCCTGGATCCTTCGGGAACTCCCAGCCAGCGGACCGCATTTCCCGTCCATCTGACGAATGCGCCGGAACCGGAACCCCGCGCCGAAAGCATCAACTGCCATCTGAAAATACCTCTGGCCAGAATCGCGGCCGACTTTCTTCCGCCCGCGTTCCGGATGACGATCAGGGGCCGGCCGGCGGCATTCCCGGCGTCCGGCTTTTCGGGGAATGCCTCGATCAACACCTTCCCGTCCGGATGGACCCGTGTTCGGTTCCAGATCGAAAAAACGGGCGGCAGTTCAAGGTCGAAGATTCGGCCTGTCTCGAGAAAAGGATGGCTGCGTCCCTCATGGGTCACGGAGGGAACCACGGTCCGTTCCGGCTCCGGAACTCCAAGCTGCACCGGCAGAAACGCGCCGAGCCGCTGTGCCCGTTCCGGGGGCAATTCCTTTCCAATCATCCACAGCACCGGTTTTGTCCCCTTCAGAATGGCCGTCTCGGTAATCTGCCATGCGAATTCCGGGAAGGACGATCCGGGCACGTCCAGAAGCCAGAACACGTCAATCCTGTCCAGTTCCCTTGCGTCCAAAAAGCGTCCCTCGAAAAATTCCGAACCGCCCTTGAACGTTCTGGCCAGAACATCCAAAGTGGTATCCGACAGCAGCGCCCGCTTCACGAAAGCCAAGTCCGGGCTGGGGGCGTCGGCGAGAAGCAGAACCCTGGTCTTGTTTTTCAGAACGCGTACCATGATTTCCCTGGCATTGTTCGCCGCGGACGTTTCACCCCGCAACCCCGGCACGGACGCCGTCAACCGGTGAAACCCCGGCCCGTCAAAACGGGTGTTGAGTACTGCCGAAGCCTCCATTCCGTCTTCCGGCAGAACGACTTCAGCCCGGCCCAGATTCCGCTCTTCCGACTTGAGCAGCACCTCGATCTTCCGTCCGCCGAATCCCGGGCCCCGCAGTGATATTCGTACGGGGGCCCAATTGCCCTCGTAAACCAATTCGTTCGTTTGCAGGCCCGACACCATCAGATCGGCTTTTTCCGCGCCGCTCCCGAGCGCCAGGCAGAAAACGGGCCGGCCGGCAATCACCGCCTGGCGGTTGGGATTTTTCCCCGTGTTGAAAATACCGTCGGACGCGACCAGCACCGCGTCCGGCCGTACAAGATCGATCTTTTCCAGGGCAAACGACAGGTTCGTGGCGGTGCCGTTTGAGGCGATGGTGTCGGGTTTGCCGTGAAGGGGATGGAGCGTATCTGAAAAGAGGTACCAGCGCAGGGTAACCCTTTTCTCGAAGTCATGGAGGGGTTTTGAATCGAGCAGCGTTTCAAGCATTTTTTTTCTGGACAGACCGTCATCCGGAATTTTCATGGAGGACGATGCGTCAAGCAACACGGCGATCTCGGCCTTTTTCTGTACCGGCCTTGAAAAGCGCAGGACGGTTTGAAAAAGCATGAGCAAAATCAGTATCAACACCGCCGAACGGAGCGAGGCCAGCAGCCGCCGCCACCGTCTGGAAACGGGGGACTGGCTGCGGCGCATCGCCAGAAATGAAAAAACGGCCAGCGCCGAGACAGCCAGAAAAAAAAGAAGGGGAGGCCACGAAAAATCGACATGAAGAGTCACGGACGGATTCCCGCTAAAAATTGAGGGAAGGATCGGGAGCCAGATCGAACGGGGAGGCGCCGCCGCGATCCAGATGGTGTGCGCCTGCGCGCGCGATCATGCCGCCGTTGTCGGCGCAAAGCGCGGGAGGCGGAAAAAAAAGTTCGACGGGCCCGTCAGCCATGCGTTTCTGCAAGGCCCGGTTGACAGCCACGCCGCCTGCAAGGCAAACGCGCCTGACGCGCATTTTCTCCGCGGCAAGCATGGTTTTAACGGCCAGCACGTCAATCACGGCTTCCTGAAAAGCCGCCGCCAGTTCAGCCAGCTGCGATCGCGTGTTTTCAGGACCGATGCTTCGAACGTGGTTCAATACGGCCGTCTTGATTCCGCTGAAACTGAAATCAAGGCTGCCTTCCTCCAGAAAAGCGCGGGGAAACTTCAGGGATTTCGGATTGCCCTTCCGCGCAAGCTGTTCGATGGCCGGTCCTCCCGGGAAACCGACTTCGAGCAGTTTGCCCACTTTGTCAAATGCCTCGCCTGCGGCGTCGTCGCGCGTTCGCCCGAGAATGCGGTATTCCCCCCATGCCCGGGTAAAAACCAGTTGGGTGTGTCCTCCCGAGGCGATCAAAACAATGAACGGGGGTTCAAGACCGGGATGGGCGAGGGCATTGGCCCAAATATGGCCTTCGAGGTGGTTGACGCCGATGAAGGGAATTCCCAGTGACAGCGCCAGCCCTTTGGCCGTGCTGAGCCCCACCAGAAGCGAGCCGGCCAGGCCGGGGCCGTAGGTGACGGCCACGGCCCCGATGTCGTCCTGGACGCACCCGGACTGTTCCAGGGCCTGCCTGATCACGGGAATGATGAACCGAAGGTGCGACCGGGACGCCAGTTCAGGGACGATGCCGCCGAAACTCCTGTGCACCAGCTGGGTCGATACCACGTTCGAAAGAAGGGCGCGACCATCCCAGATGCCGGCACTGGTATCGTCGCATGATGTTTCAATTCCCAAAACGATCATTTGCGGCGCCCGGTGCTGTCATTTTTCGATGATGAGTTCAAAAACCTTGGGTTCGACAGCAGAAAAGTCGATATTGGGTGGAAGCCGAATCAGGGCGGGGTACCGGTTTCCGGAAATCCCGGGGCGATCCTGATAATCCACGACGGCCGACACGTCGCCGGGATTCATCCGGGCCAGCATGTCCACACCCCCCTGCAGCGTGAGCGAAAGGGTCGAGGGAACCACGATCGGTTTGATGTCCGGAGGAAGGTGTATCACGCGAACGGGTACGCCATCGATTCTCCGTTCGCCGAGGCGTTGAATGTCGACCTGGTACCGGACGATCTTGTCCGAATAGCGCAGAATGCCCGGATGTCTGAGCACCAGCGGCACCTTTCCCGAAATATCCTTTTCGATGTCGCGGAACTCAAGCCGCGCGGTGGGTATTTCGGAAAATCCCTCCAGCAGCGACCGGGGGCCCGAAACGGTGATCGAGTCGGGGATTCCTTCCGTTTCGTCCACCTGCGCGAATCCGTCGCGGGGCCGCACGTGGATGTCGGGAATGACCCGCATGCGTTTGATGGCGTAATGGTCGAATTCGATGAACAGGGAATCGGGGGAGACGATGCGGACGGGCTGCAGATCCATGCCGGGCGGGATGTCTCTGACCATGTCGACTGAAAGCCGCATCCACGTGCTTTTGGAAACCGAATGCAGGTCGAGTTCGATGTGCCGGTCCCTGAAAGCGTAGCTGAAAAACGCCTTCCCCGTTCCGTGGAATTCGACCTTCGCTTGATGCGGAACCGGCGACAGAAGAATCAGCGCCTCGGGTTTGTTGGCCACGCGCAGGGGGACGTCCGTGACATGCGTGTACTGGTTGTCGATGACCGCATAGAACCAGAAGAACATCGCTGAAAGAAGCGAGAACAGTTTTATCTTGTAATTGACAATAAAACGTTTGTAGAAAAATTCTCGTACGCTCATGGTCCACCCCGGGCGCGAAAGGCGCCGTTTCCCTGTGGCGCTGATGGAATGGATGCGCCCGTTATTTCTGGGACGGTTCGACGGACTTGCCGAAGCTGATGTCTCCGTTGTCGATCCGGATGTTGAATCCGCAGGCGGGATTGGTGCACACCCAGGCCTTATAACGGATGGTCGCGCCTTCCCTGCCGTAATCGGACAGCGGCGCAAGCACACCCACGTGGCATTTCTGGCATTCGGGGAAACCGTTTTCCATGACGTCCTTCCTTTTTATTCTTTCACCACCCAGAGACGGATTTTCGTTTCGACCTCGGTATGGAGCTTGACGGCGATATCGTACACGCCCAAGGCCTTGATGGGATCATCGAGAACCACTTTCTTTTTGTCGATGTCGAATCCCTTTTCCTTGAGCAGGTCCGAAATCTGCTGGGACGTGACCGATCCGAACACCTTGTCTTCCTCGCCCACCGTCACGGTGGCCGTGATGGACACGTTTTCCATCTGTTTGGCGGCGGCTTCGGCTTCGCGTTTGGTCTTAGCTTCCCGCTTGACGAGAAGTTTCTTTTCCTCTTCAAGAATGTTCAAGGCCTTGGGCGACGCCTCGATCGCGATGTTCTTGGGGAAAAGGTAGTTCCTGGCATAGCCGTTCTTGACGTTGACCTGGTCGCCCATCTTGCCCAGGTTTTCGTGATCGCGGCGCAATATTACTTTCATGAGTACCTCCGCTCCTACTGGGACAAGTCCGCGACAAATGACAACAAAGCCAGGTGTCGGGCTCTTTTAATCGCCGTGGTCAGCTGCCGCTGGTGGTTGGCGCAATTCCCGGACGTTCGTCGCGGGATGAGCTTTCCCACTTCCGTGGTGAATTTGACCAGTTTCTTGGGATCTTTGTAATCCACGTAGGCGATGCGGTTTTCGCAAAAACGGCAGATGCGTTTCTTTTTGGGTTTGATCAAGGGTTTTCCTCCAGACAATGGTTACGGCTGCAAATCCTGGAATCCAAAATCGAATTTGCCTTTCATGGCGTTCTGTTCGGCTATTTCTTCGGACGCCTCGGGTTTGACCTCGTGGCTTTCGGCTGAGGGCGGTTCCGTCATCTCCATGGGAGCAGGAGAAGACGCGGGCAGTGTTTCTTCATGGACTGCGTCTTCGCGCCTGTTTAAAAACTGCACGCGGCTGGCTTTGATTTCGACGATGTTCCGGCTCCGCCCGTCCTCGCTGCGGAGGCTTCGGCTTTGCAATTCGCCTTCAACCAGTACGGCCGCGCCTTTATGGAGGCTTTCGGAGCAGGTTTCGGCCAGCTTGTACCAGGCCACGACTCCGACGTAGCACACGTTTTCACGCCACTGGCCCGTGTTGTCCTTGAATTTACGGCTCGACGCGATCCAGAAATTGGTGACCGGCGTTCCGTTGGTCGTCTTTCGAAACGTGGGATCGCGGGTTAAATTCCCCGCAATGATCACGGTATTCACGTCCGGCATACGGATGTCTGCCATTGGTGATCGACCTCCTTCCCGTATCGTTTTTCGGCCTTAGGCCGGATCCGACGGCGGTTGCGGATGAACCGGAGCCGCTTCGGTAACGGGTTTCGATTCGCTTTCCTCGGCCCGGGGTTTCGTTTCGTCCTTCTTTTTCTGTTCTTCAAGAAGGGCCTGTTTCGAGACCAGCACCGTCAGGTATCGGATTACGGAATCGTCCAGCTTGTAGACGCGCTCCAGCTCCTGAATGAGCTTGCCGTCCGATTCAAACCGGATGTAAACGTAGAAACCGTACTGTTTCTTCTTGATTTCATAAGCCAGCCTGCGCTTGCCCCAACGCTCCACGGACTTGATTTTTCCGCCGTTCTTGTCTATCAGCTGGATGTATTTTTCAACGGAGGTTTCGATTTGCTCGTTGGGTAAATGAGCGTCGAGAATAAACGTGGTTTCGTACTGTTTGACCATGTGTCACCTCCCTTCGGTCTGTTGGCCCCCGCGGCCATTGGCCGCCGGGAGCAGGGGTTGGTTTATAATGGATTCTGGTTATTGTTCTTCGTCATGGCCCGGTCCAGGCCGCGTTCCACGATGTCAGCCAGCGCGTCGGTGCCGCGCGTGACCATGTCCTGAACCCGCGATTCCTCATCCTTCCGAAACGGCGAAAGCACGTATTCGACGACGTCGTCCGCCGGGGCCCCGATTCCGAGCCTCAGGCGCGGGAACGATCCGCCGTTCAGATACCAGATGATCGAAGCGAGTCCGTTGTGGCCGCCGTCACTGCCCGAACACCTGAGCCTGATCCGTCCCAGGGGCAGGTTGAAGTCGTCACAAACGACGGTCAGTTGATTCATCGGCACGCCGTACCGCGTGACCAGGTCGAACACCGCAATGCCGCTGCGGTTCATGAAAGTCGTGGGTTTGGCCACGAGCACCGGTTCGCCTTTCATTTCCACACGCGCAATCCGGTACGGCCCTTCGCCCGGAAGCCATGCCGCGCCGGTCTTTCTGGCAAAACCGTCCACGACGTGAAAACCCAGATTGTGCCGCGTCCGGTCGTAACGCTCGCCAGGATTTCCAAGCCCGACGAACAGGCGCATGAATCCGGCCTATCCCTTTCCTTTTCCCTGGGCCGGTTTTTCCTTTCCTGGTTTTTCTTTCCCCGGTTTTTCCTTCCCCGGCTTTTCTTCCTTTTTGTCCTCTTTCTTCTCTTCCTTCTTCTCTTCTCCGGGCTTTTCTTCCTTTTTCTCCTCGCCGCCTTCCGCGACCGCTGCCTCGGCCACGGGCGCTTCTTCGACCTTCTGGATCTTGGGCTGGCTGACGTTGACCACCACGTAACTCGGATCCGTCACGACGCGCACTTTGGATGTGTCGATGGCCAGATCCTTGACCGTCACGTTCTGGCTGATGGTGAGGTGCGCCACGTCGATATCCACGTGTTCAGGAATGTCGAGCGGCAGTCCTTCTATTTCAATTTCGCGCAACGGGTGCTCGAGCACGCCACCGTCCTTGACGCCGGCCGGAACCCCGTGAACGACCACCGGAACGAAGAGTTTGACTTTTTCCGTGAGTGAAATACCCATGATGTCGACGTGAACGAACGCCTCCGAAACGGGATCCCGCTGCACCTCGCGGACCACGCCTTTCCTGATCTTCCCGTCCGGGAAAATCGTATCCATGATGTTGGCATGCAGGTGAAGCAGCGCCTGAAGCGCCTTGGCCGACACCATGAAGGGAATCGGTTTTTCGTTTCGACTATAAAAGATGCCGGGAACTTTCCCTTCGCGGCGCAACGCCTTGGGCGCCTGGACCGCTACATCCCTCAATTCAATTTGAATTTCAGCTTTTGACATGGCTTTCCCTTATTCTAAAATAATAAATGTGGCCGCTGGTGCGGCAAAGATTCCAATTCGCCCCGGCCCGTGCTAAAACAGCGAACTGATCGATTCCTCACAGTGAATTCTTCTGATGGCTTCGCCGAACAGCTTGGCGCAACTCAACACTTCGATCTTACCGAGAATTTTTTCTTCCGGAATCCGGATGGTGTCGGTCACCGCCAGCCTGGAAATCGGCGATTCATTGATCATCTTCACGGCGCCTCCAGACAAAATGGCGTGCGTGCACAAAGCCAGAATGGTCTTGGCGCCCGATTTTTTCAGCAGCTCGGCGGCCCTGCATAGCGTCCCGGCCGTGTCGACGATATCGTCGAACAGAATCACATCGCGGTCTGCGACATCCCCCATGAGAGCCACTGTTCCGATTTCGTTCGGACCGATCCGTTTTTTATCGACCACGGCCAGCTCCACCTTGAGACGGTTGGCGTAGGCTCGGGCCCGTTTGATGCTGCCCACGTCCGGAGACACCACGACGGGATTCCGAAGCCGGTGTTTTTTCAGGTAATTCATGAAAATGGCCGTGGAATACAGGTGATCGAACGGAATGTCAAAAAAGCCCTGTATGGAAGCGGAATGCAGGTCCATGGTCAGCACACGGCTCGTGCCGGCCACTGAAACCAGATTCGCCACCAGCTTGGCCGACAGCGCCACGCGGGGCTGGTCCTTGCGGTCTTGCCTGGCGTATCCGAAATAGGGGATCACCGCCGTAATCCGTTCGGCGGAGGCCCGGCGCGCCGCGTCTATCATGAGTAACAGCTCCATCATGAAGTCGCACGGGGGTATGGTCGGCTGCACGATGAACACGTCCGCGCCGCGGATGTTGTCGTTGAATTTGACGCCGATTTCACCGTCGCTGAAACGCGTAATCTCGACATTCCCCACGGGGATGCCCAGATACCGCGCGATCTTCCCGGCCAGCGGCTGGTTTGCGGTTCCTGAAAAAAGCCGGATGTGCTTTTTATCTGTCTTCATGACTCAGCTGGGGCGGAAGGATTCGAACCCTCGAATGCGGGAACCAAAATCCCGTGCCTTACCAACTTGGCGACGCCCCAATCGTTGTTTCTGCTTTCAATGATGGTTCTTGGGTTGACGGACTTCTGAAGATGCGGGATACCATCAGCTATCGAATCGGGCAGAATTCCGCCGCACATTCACCCCGGCGCATTTCCGGCGCCGGCAGCCGGAACTTCATCCGGCCCCTTCGCTATCTTCGGTTAGAACGGGCCTCGTTAAAAACGTCCTGCAGCCGCTTTTTTCGGAAAAGAACGGCAACACCCGCTCTGCTTCATCCCGACGGCTGAACAGACCGTACAGGGACGACCCGCTGCCCGACATGCTTGCATAAAAAGCGCCCGCATCGTATAGCGCGTCCTTGATGGTCTTGAAATCGGGATGTTTTTCAAAAACCACGCCCTCAAATTCATTGACAAAAGTATCCCTGAATTTCTGAGGGACGCAATTTCCCAAAATCGCACTAAAATTAGTTAATTTTTCTGATTTTGTCAAGCCCAAATTGACCTTCTGGTACGCCCATGCCGTCGAAACGGGCACAGCAGGACAGGCTAAAACCACCCAAAAATCGGCGTTCCAGCGTACCGGTGTCAGAATTTCCCCCCTTCCCTCCCCCAATGCCGTGCCCCCATATATGAAAAACGGCACATCTGATCCGATGCAAGCAGCCATGACAGCCAGTTTTCCCCTGTTTAAACCCTTGTTCCATAGTATATTTGCCGCTATCAGGGCGGCTGCCGCGTTGCTCGATCCCCCGCCGAGGCCCGCACCCACGGGAATGGTTTTATAAAGTTGCACATTCAAGCCGCCCCGTATTCCTGTTTTTCGCTTGAACAGGTCAAATGCGCGAAATATCAAGTTGTCGTCCGTCGGCACCTCAAAGCCCTGTGTTTGCAGGGCCATTTCGCCTTCCGTTTTCCGGAATTCCAACGTGTCTGCCAAATCCACCTGCTGGAATACGGTGGAAATATCGTGGTATCCATCCGGCCTTTTCCGTATCAACCTAAGTCCCAGATTGATCTTGGCATATGATTTCAGTTTTATCGCATCCAAAAC
>JBFZEN010000207.1:0-3435 GCA_041306805.1 bacterium | reverse complement strand
ATAAATGGACTTTTTGTCGCGTTCGTTGTTGTACCACATACGCCATGCGCCGCCAGGCCTTGCGCCGCCAGGCCTTGCGCCGTCGCCGAGGCGCAGCACGCAGGCGTCGATGACACGGTCGGACGCGAGGGTGAGTTTCGACTTGAAGTCCCATTTCAGCAAATTTCCGCTCACGAGGTGGACGATGTCCCGCGGGTGCCGCCAGTCTTTGAATATTCCCGGGACAACGGTGAGAAACATGTGGTATGTGCCGGCATGCTCGACCACCTCCGGCGCCCAGTACGTCGCGCTGTCGCCGCCGAAGGAGATATCTGCGAGGCCGCGGTATTTCCAGGACGCGCCGCCGTCCTTCGATTCGGCAATGCCGATTTTCGTGCCGTGCACCCACGACACGCCGTCCCCCGGTGATGGAGACAGATTGGCCCTGCGGTTGGTATAGAACATGAACCATCTTTTTTCCGCCCTGTTCCAGACCACGACGGGGTCGGCGGCCCCGTCGCAAACCGGATCGCGGAAAAGCGGTTTGGAGGCCGTTTTTCCGCCAGGCCTTGCGCCGCCAGGTTTGTTTCCCGCCGAAAACAGGAAAGGGACGATGATCAGGGCCAGCCGGAATCCGTCCCGCACCGGGTGATGGATTTTCACGCGCATCCTGTCGTACTCATTTGGAAGTATCCAATCGTATGATAAACCGGCTTGCCGTCAATGTCAAGGGAATTATTTGGAAATTAAGCATCAGCAGAAAATACAAGCGCCGTAGGCGTTGTATTGAGTCTTCATTTGCGTCATCGCGCCTTTGCGTTGAATAAAAAACGCAAGGACGCCAAGGCGCAATCAAAAATAAAAACACCCCGGGTTCCCGGGGTGTCTGCGGTTTAAAATAAAAATACGAGCATACTGGACGGCGGCTATTTTTTTTGATACAGCAAATACAGCACGGGCACCACGATCAAGGTCAGAAACGTGGAGGTCACGAGCCCTCCGATGATGGTCCAGCCCATGGGCGCCCAGAACGTGCCCCCGGCCAGGGTCAGGGGCAGAAGCCCCCCCACCGTGGTCATGGCCGTGAGCAAGATGGGAACAAAGCGCCTCTCTCCGGCCGCCTTGAGCGCGGGCACAAGCGCCATGCCCTCGGCCTTGAGCTGGTTGGTGTAGTCGACGAGCAGAATCGAGTTTTTGACGACGATGCCCACCAGGCTGGTCAGCCCGACGAAAGCGGAGAATGAAAACGAATTGCCCGTGAGAAACAGGGCCAGCACTGAACCGATCATGGCCAGCGGCAGGGCTGAAAAAATGATGAGCGGCTGGCCGTACGAGCGGAATTGGAGGACGAGAATGGCGAATACGCCCAGCATGGACGCGACGATGGCCTTCTCCATGCCGCCGAAGGCCTCCTCGCGGCTTTCGATCTCCCCTCCCATTTCATAACGGTAGCCCTTCGGCCAGGGATAGGCCTTGAGTTTGGACATGATGCTTTTGGTGATTCGGTTGACCGAAACCCCGCGTTCCACGTCGGCGGTGATTCCGGCGTAACGCTCGAGATCGTAGTGGCGTATGGCCAGGGGACTGGCCGAGAGGCCGAACGAGGCCAGCTGCCTCAACGGCACGGCCGTGCCCGAAAGCGAGGAGGCGTATATCCGGTCGAGGTCTGAGAGCAGCGGTTTTTTCGCCACAGGCAGCCTCACCACGACGTCGTGAACCTTTCCGCCGGCGTCGCGGTACCGGGTCACGCCCAGACCCGTCATCGCGGCCCGCACCGACCGCTCGATTTCCGTGACGGGAACGCCCAGGGCTCCCGCCTTGGTGCGGTTGATTTTGATTTGCAGGTCGCTCTTCATGGAGGCGAGCGGGTTGCGCACGTTCACCGTGCCCTTTTCGGACCGGAGTATCGACTCGATGTCGCGGCTGATTTTTTCAAGCATGCCCAGCTTCTCGCCTGTCACTCGAACCACGACGGCCGCCTCGATGGGGTGCCCCTGTTCCAGTTCCTTGACCTCGATCTTCCCCTCGGGAAAGGACGCGAACCGGCCGCGGATGTCGCCGACGAATGCCTCCATCTCGCTGGGCTGGTACCGTTTGAGTTCGACGAAAAGCTGCGCATGCGACGGTTTCTGCCTTTCTGGAAATACGTTGTAGTACAGCCGGGGATTGCCGTGCCCCACGTTCGCGGCCACGGTTTTCACCTGGGGCATGGCCAGCAGCATGGATTCGACCTTTTTCGACACCGCGTCCGTCTTTTCGAGGTTCGTTCCCACGGGCAGCTCGATGTTAATGAAAAGCTGCGGCTTCTCCGCCTTGGGGAAAAGGCTCACGCCGAGAAGGAAAAACAGCCCCATGCTGAGAACGAACGCCGCCAGGGCCGCACCGATGATCTTTCCCGGATGCTTCAGGGCGAATGCGAGCGACTTCCGGTACCGGTTTTCGATGAAATGGTTGAGCATGCGCCTCGGCGCCGAGAAGGACGTTTCCTTGTGGACGTTGAGGAACCGGAACCCCAGGTACGGCGTGACTGTCAGCGAAACCGCAAGCGACACCAGCATGGTGTACACCACCGTGAGCGGCATCGAGCGGATGAAGTCGCCGGTGACATTCCTCATGAGGATGATGGGCATGAAGGCCAGCACCGTGGTCAGGGTCGCACTGGTGACGGCCCACCCCACCTGGTTCGTCCCGAGAATGGACGCGTCGCGGTCCGAATAACCGTTTCGCCTGAAGCGGGAAATGTTGTCGGTCACGACGATGGCGTCGTCTACCAGCATGCCGAGGGCGATCACCAGCCCCGCGATGGAAACCTGTTCAAGCCCGTAGCCGCTGCTGTCGAGCAGGCCGATGCCGATGATGCACGAAAGCGGAATGGCGAGCATCACGATGAGGGAGGCACGGGAACTGTCTGCGAGCAGCAGAACGAGCCCGACGAGAATGATGCCCTCGAGCAGATTCCGCAGGAACCCGTTCACCCGCTGCGACACGCTTTGGGACTGGTCGAAAACCGTCTCGAGCCGTATGTTCCCGGGCAGCGACGGCCGGGATTCGTCGATCACCTTGCGGAGCTTCCTGAAAACGCCGTAAATATTGGTTCCCGTCTTCTGGTTGGCGGTGATGAACACGGCCCGGTGCCCGTTGAACCGGGCAAGATGGTCCTCGTCGGCCGAGGCCCATGCCACGTCGGCCACGTCCGACAGGCGCACGACGCGGCCCATGGCCGAATGCACCACCGTCCTTCGGATGTCGTCGAGCGAACCGAACGAGGCGCTGGTCTTGATGTTCAGCCGCTTGGCGCCGATATCGACATGTCCCCCGGGAATGTTGCTGTTGGCGTCCTGAAGCGCGCCCATGACCTGCGTGAGCGGAATGCGCAGGGCGGCGAGGCGCGCCAGGTCCACTGAAACGCGTATTTCGCGTTCGGGCAGGGCCCAGGTCTTCACGCTCATGACGCCT
>JBFZEN010000206.1:0-7039 GCA_041306805.1 bacterium | reverse complement strand
TACGAACGCATCGAGCGGAAACTGCAGGCGCTGGGCGCGCGCATCTGGCGCGAAAAGGAAACTCTGGTGGTATAAATGCCTTCATTCGTTCACCTGCACAACCACACCCATTACAGCCTTCTCGACGGCGCCTGCCGCATCGACGATTTGGTGCATGCCGCCAAGCGCCTTCAAATGCCGGCGCTGGCCATCACCGACCACGGCAACATGTTCGGAGCCGTCCATTTCTACAAGGAAACCATCAAGGCGGGGCTCAGGCCCATCATCGGCATGGAGGCGTACATCGCGCCCAAGTCGCGTCACGACAAGAGCGGGAGCAAGGGCGGCAGCGATGCATCATTCCACCTGATTCTGCTTTCGCGCAACCAGGCCGGCTATAAAAACCTGATGAAACTCTCGTCCATCGGCTACCTCGAGGGGTTTTATTACAAACCCCGCATCGACAAGGAGGTGCTGCGCGAGCATGCCGAGGGCCTGGTGGTGATGAGCTCCTGCATCAAGGGCGAGATACCCTACAAAATCATCCACGACGATCCGGAAGCGGCCCAAAAGGCCGCGTCGGAATACAAGGAAATGTTCGGGGAGCATTTTTATCTCGAGCTGCAGAACCACGGGTATCCGGAGGAAGAGAAGGCCATTCGCGGACTTCTCGAACTGGCCAGATCCCTCGACGTTAAAACCGTCGCCACAAACGATACGCACTACCTCAAGCAGGAGCATGCCCAGGCCCAGGACATCCTGCTCTGCATCCAGACCAACAAGGACCTGAACGACCCCAACCGGATGCGTTTCCGCGGCGATCAGATGTACTTCAAGACCCCCGATGAAATGGCAACCCTATTCAAGGATGTCCCCGATGCCCTGTCCAACAGCCTGGAGATTGCAGAGAAATGCCACCTGCAGCTCGATTTTGACAAGCTGCATCTGCCGCAATTCCGCGTGCCGGAGGACGAAAAAGACGAATCCCTCGAATTGTATTTCGAGAAGAAGACCCGGATGGGACTGGCCGGGCGTTTCCCCGCCGTGACGGACGACGTGGAAAAACGCCTCGAGTACGAGTTGTCCGTCATCAAGCGCATGGGATACGCCGGATATTTTCTGATCGTGGCCGATTTCATCGAGTACGCCAAAAGCAAGGGCATTCCCGTGGGACCGGGGAGGGGCTCGGCCGCCGGCAGTCTCGTCTCATACGCATTGGGCATCACCGATGTGGACCCCATACGATACCGCCTGCTGTTCGAACGATTTCTGAATCCCGACCGGATCAGCATGCCCGACATCGACATCGATTTCTGCTACGAACGGAGGGGCGAAATCATCCGGTACGTGGCCGAGAAATACGGCGGCATCAAGAATGTCACGCAGATCATCACGTTCGGCAGCATGAACGCCAGGGCCGTGATCAGGGACGTCGGGCGCGTTCTGCAGATTCCTTACGGCGACGTCGATCTGATCGCCAAAATGATACCGTTCAACAGCATGCTGGACGAAGCCGAGCAGAAAATACCCGATTTCCGGGAGGCGGTCGGGCGAAACGAAACGCTCAGAAAAATGATCGGTTATGCCAAGGTGCTCGAAGGCCTGGCCAGGCACGCTTCGACGCACGCCGCCGGCGTTATCATCACGCCGGGCGATTTGACGGATTATGTTCCGCTGTTCAAGACGGGGCAGGGCGACATCACCACGCAATACGACATGAAATCCATCGAAGCCTCGGGTCTTTTGAAGATGGATTTTCTCGGATTGCGCACTCTGACGGTGATCGACCATACCGTCCGCATGCTCCAAAAAAAAGGCATCGAGGTGGATATCCGGAACCTGCCGCTGGACGAGCCCGACACCTACCGTATTTTCAAACAGGGAAACACGGTCGGGGTGTTCCAGTTTGAGAGCGGGGGCATGCAGGAATACCTGAAGAAGCTGGAACCCGAGAGCATCGAGGATCTCACGGCCATGAACGCGTTGTACCGGCCGGGCCCCATGACCATGATTGACGATTTCATCAGCCGGAAACACGGCCGCACGTCGGTACGGTACCTCCACCCGACGCTCGAGTCCATTCTGAAGGAAACGCACGGGGTCATCGTCTACCAGGAGCAGGTCATGCAGATCGCGAGCGAGCTCGGCGGATTCAGCATGGCCAAGGCCGATATTCTGCGTAAGGCCATGGGCAAAAAAAGTCCGGAATTGATGCAGGAGCAGAGGACGGCTTTCGTCGACGGCGCGGAGCGCAAGGGCATTCCCAGGCAGACTTCCGACGCCATTTTCACGCTGATGGAGGAATTCGCCGGATACGGCTTCAACAAGTCGCACGCCACATGTTATTCCATCGTGGCCTATCAGACGGCCTATCTCAAGGCCCACCATCCCGTGGAATTCATGGCGGCCAACCTCACCAGCGAAATGGGGAACGCCGACCGCGTCGTGGTGCTCATCGATGAATGCCGCCGCATGGGCATTCAGGTGTACCCCCCGGACGTGAACGTGAGCGAGGCCCCCTTCACGCCGCACCGGGACGGGATACGGTTCGGGCTGGCTGCAGTGAAAAACGTGGGCCATTCGGCCGTCGAATCGATCGTCCAGGGCAGGACTTCGGAAGGGCCGTACAGCAACCTGTACGATTTCTGCGGGCGCCAGAACCTGCGTCTGGTCAACAAGAAAGTGCTTGAAAGCCTGGTCCAGTGCGGCGCCATGGATTCGCTCGAGGGAAGCCGGGCGCAGAAGATGGCCGCCCTGGCACGCGCCGTGGATCTGGTACAGCTTTCGCAGGGGAATGCAGACCGCGGACAGACATCCATATTCGAGGAGGAGTCAACCCAGGGCCGATTGTATCCCGATCTGCCCGTCGTGGACCCCTGGACCCAGCAGGAAACCCTGAAACACGAGAAGGATCTGCTGGGTGTGTACCTGTCCGGCCATCCGCTCCTGAAGTATGAAGACGAGGTGCGCGCATTCTCGCATCCGGCCATCGGCCGGCTGGCGGAACTCGAAACCGGGCGGACCGTGCGCGTGTGCGGCCTGATCACGCAGCTCGGCACGCGGATCGACCGCAAGGGCAAACCCATGGCTTTTTTCCAGATCGAGGATTTCTCCGGTTCGACCAAGGTGGTGGTTTTTTCGGATGCCTACGAAAGATTCCGTTTTTGCATCCAGGAAGACGGCATGGTCATGGTTCTCGGAAAATTGGACAGGCGTGAAGACAGCGAGGTCTGCTCCGTGCTGGCTTCGGAAATTCTGCCCCTCGACCAGGCCTGCGGACGGTATTCGAAAAGACTTCTTCTCCGTATTGCCGAGAACGGCGACGGCAGCGATCGCGTGGCCAAGATCAAGGTGATTCTGGGCGCCCGGCCCGGAGAGGTCCCCGTTTATTTCATCGCCGCAGGCGGCGGCGAGAACAAAGAGGTTGTGATGGTTTCGAGATCCATCCGGGTGAGGCCGGATGCCGATCTGGTCTCGTCCCTCAAAACCGTTCTGGGCAAGGGAAACGTCTGGATCGAAGGGTAGAAGGCCGGCATGGAATCATTCAGGGATTTTTTGAAGAAGCGCGTCGTTCTGTTCGACGGGGCGATGGGCACGTACATCTACCAGAAGGGCGTGTTCATCGACAAATGTTTCGACGAACTCAACGTTTCCGCTCCCGATCTGATCCGCGGCATCCACCGGGAATACGTGGCGGCAGGGTGCCATGTCATCGAGACCAACACGTTCGGCGCAAACCGAATCAAGCTCGGCCTGCACCACCTTTCCGAACAGGTCCGCGCGATCAACCTCGACGGCGTGCGTCTGGCCCGGGAGGCGGCGCAGGGCAAAGCCTTTGTCGCCGGATCCATGGGTCAGCTGGGAGTGGAACCGGAACCCTGGGGTAAGACGGCCCGCGAGGACGTTCAGGATGCCTACCGCGAGCAGGCGGCCGCGCTGGCCGAAGCAGGCGTGGATCTGTTCGTTCTCGAAACCTTCCACGGCACCGGCGAGATCGACCAGGCCGTGCAGGCGGTACGTTCGATCTCGGACCTGCCTGTCATCGCCCAGGTCACCGTCACGGAAGACGGCGTCACGCCATTCGGGCAGGATGTGGAGGAATTCACCGAGCAGCTCGCGCAGACCGGAGCGGATGCGGTGGGCATCAATTGCACCTGCGGCCCCAAACCCATGTTCGATTTTCTTGAACGCATGGTCAAGGTGACGTCGCTTCCCCTGTCCGTGATGCCGAACGCCGGAAGGCCCCAATTCGTCGACGGCAGGACGTTTTACATGTCCACACCCGATTATTTCTGCGTCTATGCCAAGCGGTTCATCGAAGCGGGCGCCCGGATCATCGGCGGATGCTGCGGGACCACGCCGGCGCATATCATGAAAATGGCCGAGGCGCTTTCGCAGAAGGAAACGCGGGTGCAAAGATCCGTTCTGATTTCCGCGCCGCTTCATCCGGAGGTCCTGCTGCCCCCTCCCGTTCCCCGCGGGAAAAAATCGAACATCGCGGCGAAATTATGCGCCGGCGAATTCGTATCCATGGTCGAGATGGTTCCGCCGAAAGGAAAAGATCCATCCAGGCAGCTGGAAGGCGCCGCGCGGCTCAAGGAATCGGGAGTGGATGCCGTCAACATTCCGGACGGACCCCGGGCCTCAGCCAGGATGAACGGCCTCGCCCTGGCCTTGCTGCTTCAGGAACGGGTGGGAATCGAGGCTGTCCTGCACTACACCTGCCGTGACAGAAACCTGCTCGGAATACAGTCGGACCTCCTCGGCGACGCGGCGCTGGGAATCAAGAACATGCTCGCCATCACGGGCGACCCGCCGATGATGGGAGATTATCCGCAGGCCACGGCGGTGTTCGACGTCGATTCCATCGGCCTGGTCAGAATACTGCACAACCTGAACCGGGGTCTTGACGTCGGCTGCAAACCCATCGGAGAGCCGACGGCATTTCTGATCGGGGTGGGGCTCGATCCGGCCGGCATCAACCCCGACCGCGAACGCAAACGGTTCAGGCAGAAAATCGAATCGGGCGCGGAGTTCGCCGTCACGCAGCCCGTATTCGACGTGGACCAGCTCCGGTCGTTTCTGGATAGCATCCGCCCCTGTCCGATTCCGGTCGTGGCGGGTGTCTGGCCGCTGCTCAGCCTCAGAAACGCCGAGTTCATGAAGAACGAGGTGCCCGGGGTGTCGGTTCCGGACTGGATTCTCGAAAAGATGGGAAAGTACGCTTCAAAGGAAGATCAGCAGAAGGCGGGTCTGGACATCGCGCGCCGCATGGCCGCGCGGATCCGCGAGCTCGTTCAGGGCATTCAGGTCAGCGCCCCGTTCGGAAGAGTGGAGGCGGCGCTCGACGTTTTCAAGTCATGATGCAGTCAAATGAGAAAGGAAAGACAGTATGGGAAGAACAAATTCCTTGCATTTAAAAAGCGAGAATAGTATATTAAAGCAATTTATAAGTCGCATTCAACGCTTGACGCTTCACCGCGGCAAAGCAGGGGCGCATGAAGGCGGAAAGCCGGGTGCGGCGGGTTCAAGATTCAGCAGGAAAGGCAAGAACATGGAAAAAGGCACTGTAAAATGGTTCAATAAAACCAAGGGATTCGGTTTTATCGAACGCGAAGGCGGAGAAGACGTTTTTGTCCACTTCAGTGCCATTCAGGGAGAAGGATTCAAGGTTTTGGAAAAAGGGGACGCGGTCGAATTTGAAGTGACGGAAGGTCCCAAGGGAGCCCAGGCGGCCAACGTGAAAAAGATCTGATTTTATTTCCTGATCATCACCGAAGATCCCGTTCCGCATGTCAGGAACGGGATCTTTTTTTTGCCTTCATTTCACCGATTTCAGGGCCAGCACGGTCTGCTCCGACAGTTTCTGCTTGCACCTGAGAAAGGAAGCATCCGGGGAGTTGAAGTCGCCGGCCCACAGGACATTGCCCGTCGCAAGGTCCATGATTTTCACATAAGCGGACTGCACCAGCACGTCCCCGCCGTAGGCCTTAAACGTGTACCGCAGGGACGTCATCACGGCCGTCGAAAAATCCAGCGAAGCGTGTTTTTTAAGCGCGATCTGGATGGCGCGGGCCAGAGGATCCGCATTTCCTTCACCCTGATTTGGCGAGAGTGAAGGGAGCGGTTGTTCCGCTCCGCTGGCCACCTTGTCCCAGCTGATGACTTGAAAACCGGCCTGAATAAGCGCCACTTCGATGGCGCTGTTCAGCTCGTTGGCTATGGGGTCCGTGTTCCGGATGACGCATACCTTGGAAATGCCGAGGCTGACGCGGGGCATGGGTTTGAGTTCGGGAATTTCAAAGAGTTTTTCCGCCCTGCGGATCTCCTCCTTCAGAACGGAGGAAGCGACCTGTACACCGGAAGGCCCCGGAGATACGGCCACTCCCAATCCGATTGAAAATGAACGGAACTGCTTGTCAACGTGAAGGTATTCGGCCGTGACGGTTCCCCATACATGCGGCCTGAAGGGCAGGCTTATTCCGGCGTTGCACCGTAAAGTGCCCGACACCTTGTTGGTCGAGATGATTGAAAGCGCTCCATGATCATGCATTTCGGACCGCCGGGAAATGCCGGAAACACCGTAGCCGGCCGAGATGAAGGTATTTTTCCACGGAAGCCGTATCATCGGGGTCAGCGAGAGTCTCGATAATGTGATCATGCCTTCCGAATCTTCCGAAGGCGCATACGACCCCCAAATTCCGTCTGCGACCAGAGAACCCCATCGGTAGCTCGCCCCGCATTCCGGTGAGGGTGTAACTAACCAGTAATCATGGGTTTGGGTATTGGACATCTTCACGCCCAGATACAGGGCGCCGGAACATGGAAGAGCGGAAACAAAAAGAACGACGATGAATAATGATGCAAGCCTTTTATACTGCATTGACCTTCTCCTGAATGCCGCTGCCCATATCGGTGATGATGTCGAAAAGTTTGACCGGCGTTATTCCGTCATTGGTTTTGGGAATCGTCCTGGGTATCCATTTACTTTCTGTAACCACATCAGTAGCAATAAAGATACCAGTAATTTCCTTTTGATAATATTCTGAAATCGTATAGA
>JBFZEN010000205.1:0-8287 GCA_041306805.1 bacterium | reverse complement strand
GGTGCACAGATTCGCATGAGGAGCCATTTTTTAAAAGGCTATTTTTCATCCATGAAGGGATACTTGACCTCTTTGGGTGGATCGAAATTTTCCTTGATCACCCTGGGTGATACCCAGCGCTGCAGGTTCAGCATGCTGCCGGCCTTGTCATTCGTTCCCGAGGCCCTCGACCCGCCGAACGGCTGCTGGCCCACAACGGCGCCGGTGGGTTTGTCGTTGATATAGAAGTTGCCCGCGGCGTTTTCGAGGACGGTCATGCCGATTTCGATGGCCTTGCGGTCTTTCGCGAAAATGGCCCCCGTCAGGGCGTACGGCGACGTCTGGTCGCACAAGCGCAGCGTCTGCTCGAATTCGGAATCGGGATAGACATACAGGGTCAATACAGGCCCGAAAATTTCCTCCTGCATCAGCCTGTGCTTGGGGTCGGACGACAGGACCACCGTGGGCCGTATGAAATATCCTTCCGAATCGTCGTATGTCCCGCCGGCGATAAATTCGATGTCGGGCGATGCCTTGGCCATTTCGATGTATTCCGTAATCGACTGAAAAGCCGGCTTGTCGATCACGGCGCACATGAAATTCGTGAAATCCTCCGGACTGCCCATCTTGATTTCAGCGGACATCTCGGCCAGTTTCTTTTTGAGCCCGGGCCACAGCGATCGGGGAATGTAGGCGCGCGATGCGGCTGAGCATTTCTGTCCCTGGTATTCGAACGCCCCCCGGATCAGGCCGACGGCCAGTTCATCCGGGTCCGCCGAGGCGTGCGCGAACACGAAATCCTTGCCTCCCGTCTCGCCGACGATGCGCGGCCAGTTCTTGTACTGGCGTATGCTCCGGCCTATCGTCTTCCACATTTCCCTGAACACGGCCGTCGATCCCGTGAAGTGGATGCCCGACAATTCGGGGCTGGCCAGAACCGGATCGCCGATCTCGCTTCCGGGACCGGGCACCATGTTGATCACGCCGTCGGGCAGGCCCGCGGCCTTGAGAAGCTGCATGATGTGGTGCGCCACATACACGGCGGACGAGGCCGGTTTCCAGACCACGACGTTCCCCATGATGGCTGGCGCCGTCGGCAGGTTGCCCGCGATGGATGCGAAATTGAACGGCGTCACGGCGAATACGAATCCTTCGAGGGGACGCTGATCGATGTAGTTCCAGCAGCCTTTGGACGAATTGGGCTGCTGCTGGTAGATTTTCTGCATGAAGAACGGATTGATGCGCAGAAAATCGGTCAATTCACAGGCCGAATCGATCTCGGCCTGGTTCACGGTCTTGCTCGCATTGAGCATGTTCGCCGCATTCAGCACAGGCCTCCAGGACCCCGAAAGCTGTTCCGCGGCCTTGATGAATATGGAAGCCCTCGATTCAACCGGCAGCGCGGCCCAGGATGAGCGGACACTGAGCGCCGCATCGATGGCGAGCTGGGTTTCCTTCTTTCCCGCCACGGCGTATGTACCCAGAATGTGTCGGTGCTCGTGCGGGCAAATGCATGTTCCCTGCTTTCCCGTGTGAATTTCCCTGCCCCCGATCAGTATGGGTATGTCGATCCGGCGGTTTTTCATCTCCGCGATCTTCTTCTTCAAAATGAGTTTTTCGGGACTCTTCGGCGCATACATCAAAATGGGTTCGTTTTTGGGGAAAGGCATGTTGGGAATTATGTTTTGCATTGATTTTTCCTCCGGTGTTTTTTCGCCATGGTCGAATAACTATTAATAAAAAGGCCGGAACGAACCGCCCGGCCTGGCCATATCGAATAGAGTCTCCAATTTATTTCGATTCATAAACAATCTTTCCGGCACATATCGTCATCAGCACCCTGGTCTTCAGCAGCTTTCCCGGCGGCGTTTTGAGAATGTCCCTGTCGAGCACGACCATGTCCGCCAGCTTGTCCTTTTCAATGGTCCCCTTTTCGCTTTCCAGCCGTTCCGCATAGGCCGGGCCCCTGGTGTACGCGTCCAGGGCTTCCCGGATGGAAATACGCTCGCGCGGAATGAAACCGGCCGCCGGCCTTGCGAGCGTGTCCTGTCGGGTGACCGCCGCATATATTCCCAGAATCGGATTGATCGGCCCGACCGGCCAGTCCGAACCGAAAGCCAGAACAGCGTTCTGCTTCAACAGCGACTTCCACGCATAAGCGCGCTGCACGCGTACGGAGCCGATGCGGGCTTCCGCCCAGGCCATGTCTTCGATGCAATGCGCGGGCTGCATCGAGGCCACAACGCCCAGCTCGTTGAAGCGGGGCATGTCGCCTTCGATCAGCACCTGGGCATGCTCGATCCGGTGCCTGCCGTCCCGGACTCCGTTGATCTGGCGGGCGAGGGCATAGGCGTTCATCGCCATGTGGACGGCCTCGTCGCCGATGGCATGCAGGCCGATCTGAAATCCCAGCCGGTCCGCGTTCAACACCAGAAGGTTCAGGCTCTCCTGGCTGGTCACGGGAATGCCGCGGGTCGAGGCGTCGTCGGAATAGGGTTCGCGGAAATAGGCCGAGCGCGCACCCATGCTGCCGTCCACGAATCCCTTGAGCATGCCGAAATGCAGGCGGCTGGTGTTGAACCGGACCTGGAACCTGCGGTACTGTTCGGGATCTTCATCCAGCGGGAACCAGAGCGAAATGCGGCATGTCAGGTTTCCGCTTTCATGGAGCTTTTCATAGAAAGGGTAAATGTCGACGGGGCTCATATCCTGAACCGACGTGATGCCCGCCCGCCTGAACGTGTCGAGCGCGTTCAAGACGGCGCGTTCCTTGCTTTCCTTCGAAAGCGCCGGCACGTACTGCGATACCAAAGTGATGGCGTCCTCTTTGAGAATGCCTGTGGGTTCGCCCGTGGTTTTGTCGCGAACGATTTGCCCCGACTGGGGATCCGGAATACCGGTCCGGATGCCTGCAATAGCCAGGGCCTTGCCGTTCACCAGCGCGGCATGGCCGCAAACCCGGTACAGAATCATGGGCACGTCCGGGGCGATGATGTCGAGCATGCGCCGGGTAGGCCAGGCACCGCCTGGAAAGAGGTTCTGGTCCCAGCCCCGTCCGATCAGCCAGGCCCCGTAAGGCAGCGACCACGCCTTTTTCAGAATGCGGCCCTGCAATTCCTCCACCGTGGTGATGCCGTACAGGTCAAGTTCGGTGCCGGCCTTTCCGCCGCCGAATGCGTGCAGGTGGGCGTCTTTGAAACCGGCGCATACGAACCGGCCTCCCAGGTCGAGCACTTTTGTTTTCGGTCCGATGAATGCGTTGACGTCGTCGTTCTGGCCGACAAGAAGGAAGCGTTCGCCACGCACGACCAGGGCCTCGGCGTAAGGTTTGGAGGCGTTCCCCGTGTACACCACGGCGTTTTTCAGAACCAGATCGCCGTATGGCACCTTCCAGAAACATTCCGTCAGGAGCAGGGCGGCGATGCATCCCGCCAAAAGAACCAGGGCGCTGTGGCGCAGCCTATTCATTTTCCGGCAATGCCCTCATATCCGCAGACCGAGAACCGCGTCCACGGACCTCTCGATGAAAAGGGATTTGTCCGACAGGTCCATCGTTCCGACGTAAACGAACAGATGCCCGAAAAAAACAGCGCCGGCGCCCGCCATCCAGGCTTTCCCGTCGTACCGGCTGTCCGTATGCATGATCCGGCTGTCGTAGTAATAGTAATTTTCGTCGATGAATTCATATTCGAAGCGCTTCGATGATCCGTAGAATTTGCCCGCACCGGCGAGCAGAAACGGATAGACCCGGCGCGAAGAAACGAAGGGATAACGCAGGTCCCATTGCAGGGTGACGCCATGGAAATTCAGGTCGTCGCTGAAGGGGTACTGCCTGGTCTTCTTGGCCCATACGACGGAATAAGCCGTGCTGTATTGCCTGCAATGCGACCAGAACACGTAGCCGATCGAAAACCGGTACGCCTCGACAAGCGTGACCCGGGTCTGCGCGCGGAAAACCATGCGGGGATGGTCCAGGTTGAAACCGGCATACACGTTATCGTACTCGTCTTCGACGAGAAAGGACTGGTTGACCGGGTTGCCCGTGAATCCGAATCCCGCGCCGATGTACGCGCGGGGCGTGAAGCGGACCTGGGCCTGGGCGAGAGCGGCGCACATCACGGCGAGACGCCATGCCCGGCCGAAACATTTCCATCTTCGATGCTTTTTCATGGACTCCATCATCTCTGGTTCTTCGACCTGTCGAGATCCGCATGCCTCTCCATCGCCAGCCCGATCAGCCTGTCTATCAGCTCGGAATAGGGAATACCGGTGGCTCCCCACAATTGGGGAAACATGGAAATCGGCGTGAAGCCGGGAATGGTGTTGATCTCGTTGACCAGCACGCGGTTCGTCCTGCGTTCGAGAAAAAAATCGACCCTGGCCATGCCCGCACAATCGACAGCCTTGAAAACCGTGACGGCCATCCGCCGGACCGAATCGGAAACCTCCTTCGGCACGTCCGCCGGCACCACGGTCCGGCTGCCGTCGAGAAGGTATTTCGCCTCATAGTCGTAAAACTCTTTGCAGGGAATGATTTCGCCTACCACCGAGGCTTCAGGCTGGTCATTCCCGAGAACGGCGCATTCGAGTTCGCGCGCTTCCACGGCTTTCTCGACGATCAGTTTTCTGTCGAATCCTGCCGCTTCTTTCACGCAGGCGTCCACCTCGCCTTCATTCTTGATCTTGAAAATGCCCACGCTCGAACCCATATTGGCCGGTTTGATAAAACAGGGGAAACCGATATCATCGGCGATGCGTTTGCTTATGCGGCCGGGGGCGGCTTCCCACTCATTCCTTAAAAACCAGATGAATTGGGCCATGGGTAGGCCGTACTGACCGAACACCTGCTTCTGAAGCACCTTGTCCATACCGACGGCCGAAGCCAGCACGCCGCCGCCGACGCAGGGTATACCGGCCAGCCGGAACAGGCCTTGTATGGCGCCGTCCTCCCCGTAGGTGCCGTGCAGAACGGGAAAAACCACGTCGATGGGTTCTTTCGCCCTGACGGTGTCCGGGCCTTCGGCATGGACCAGGCCCCCGGAGGCGGGGTCGCCTACAAGAACCGTCCGTCCTTCGGCCGTTTCGAGGGCGCGCACCGAATCGAGGGCCGGCGCCCCGGGCAGAATTTTCCATTGCCCTTCGCGGGAAATCTTGACCGGTACAACCTCGTATTTTTCACGGTTGATGCGCTGGATAATGCTCAATGCGGAAGTAACGGAAACCTCGTGTTCAGCCGAACGTCCCCCGAATAGGACGGCTACCCGCAATTTTCTGCCGTTGGAAGACAAGGACATGCTCCGGAAGGTTGGAACTGGAACCGAATAAAGTAACAATAACCGGTGTCTTTTGCAACAGCTTTCCTTACCCTCCCGATTCGGCCGTAAAGCGGATGCGCGCCGTGTTCCCGTCGCCGTCCACAACGTGCAGGGTGTGCCTGCCTTTCGACAACAGGCAGGCCTTGTTGTGCCGTTTTTGGGTGGAACCCAGGTACCGGTCGTCCAGGTACCAGTAAATCAGGATCTCCTTTTCCCTGTGCGCGGCGCGGAGCGTCACCTTCTGCAATTCACCGTTCAGATCGCGGGGTATCCACAGCCTGGCGTTTTCCTGCGGGTAGAGTATTTCGAGCATATCCCCGGACGTTCCGGCCGGACA
Source organism: bacterium (assembly GCA_041306805.1). Taxonomy (GTDB): domain Bacteria; phylum Zhuqueibacterota; class QNDG01; order QNDG01; family DTFT01; genus JBFZEN01. The sequence continues at coordinate 2,656 of JBFZEN010000205.1, read as the reverse complement.
GGCCGGATTGTGCGGCGGGATGTCTGAAACGGTTTTGCCGCTCTCCCGAAGAAATTGCGCCACGTCGGCGGGATACGCCAGCATGTCGGCTTCGACCGTCCGGTCGGGTTGCCAGCATGCCGCGCATACCTCCATGGAGCTGTCGCCGGGAGACGACAGAAAAACCCTGCGGTGGTAGGGACACAGCTTCAGACTCTTCATGAACCGGGGCGCGTCCGTGACCAGCGTTTTCGAGGGGTCGCAGCATGGGCCGGCCAGGTATCCCGTCTCAAGGCACAGCGTGACGGGGTCCAGGTCCTCGGCCGGCGCAGCGAACCAGTCCCGGCTCTTTTGCTGAGACAGGGCGTTGTACAGGGCGAACAGAAGCGTCCCCGCGCATGATCCGCCCGCCACGTTCGCGTTGCCTTCGCCCGTGAAATTACCGGTCCAGACAACCACGGTCCACTGGGGGCTGACGCCTGCCGCCCAGGCGTCGCGCTGGCCGTAGCTGGTGCCGGTTTTCCACGCCAGGGGCCGCGAACTTTGGTACAGCTCCCAGTAATACTCGGCCTCCGGACGCTTCAGTTCCCGCAGCATGTTCAGCGTCAGCCAGCACGCGCCGGGACTGATCAGGCTGCGTCCCCTGCGCTGGTCAGGCTCCGGTTTTTGCTCCGTCCTGTTTTCGATGATTTGAAGCGGCGCGAAACGGCCCAGCATTCCCAGTCCGCGGAACAGCGCGGCCATGTTCCAAACCGTAACCTCGGCTCCGCCGAGTATGAGGGGAAGACCGTAGTCATCGGGCGCTCGGAACAGGGTGTTCACGCCGGCCGACCTGAGAAAAGCGTAAAATGGCGCAATCCCCAGGGAGTGCAGCACGCGCACGGCCGGCACGTTGAGCGAGCGGACCAGCGCCTCCTTGACCGTGACCAGGCCGTCGTATCTTTCGCTGGCGTTCGAAGGGGAAAAAGCGCCGTAATACGTGGGAACATCCATGATCTCGGTCTGCGGCAGCAGAATGCCCTCGTCCATGGCCAGGGCATAAAGAAAGGGCTTGAGCAGTGATCCCGACGACCGGGGCGATTCGACTCCATCCACCTGCCCGTTGTTTTCGCTGTCGAAAAAATTCTGCGACCCGACATAGGCGAGGACTTTTCCCGAAGCGGTTTCAACCGCCAGCGCGGCGGCGTTGCGAATGCCCAGGGGCATCAGCCGCCCGGCCACGTGGTCGCGCACAATCGCCTCGGCCCTGAGTTGGGTCTCCATGTCCAGGGTGGTGCGGACGATGCCTCCCGCCTGTCCGTCCCTCATTTCCAGCCTGCGCGCCAGGTGCCTCGCCGCCGAGAAGAAGGGCCGCGATTCGGAGGGAACCGGTTCGAGCAGCGACAATTCGAGCGTCTCGGAACCCAAAATGCCGCGCCGGGCCAGCCTGTTCAAAAGGGCGTCCCTTTTTTTCTTGAGCAGGTCCGTCCTGCGGCCGGGGGCGATGAGGCCGGGGTTGTTCGGCAGCACGGCCAGGCAGGCCGCCTCCGCCCATGAAAGCCGGTCCGGAGGTTTTCCGAAATAGCGGTAGGACGCGGCCCCCACGCCGACCACGTTCCGTCCGTACGGCGCATGGTCCAGGTACAGCCGGAAAATGAATTGCTTGGAATGCAGTCCTTCGAGCTTCAGGGCCTGGAGCACTTCGAATATCTTGTTTGGAACCGTCCTCGGTTTCGGCCGCGAGAGGCGCGCCGCCTGCATGGTGATTGTGCTTGCCCCGCTTTGCACGCCGCCGGCCCGCGCGTTCTGCGCGGCGGCGCGGACAATGGAAACGGGATTCACGCCGGCATGACGGAAAAACCACCTGTCTTCGTATTCCAGCACGGCTTTTTTCAATTTGTCCGGGATTTTGAATTCCCCGTCCGGCGGCAGGCACCACTGCTCTTTTTTGTTGAGGGAGACATGGAGTATTGCCCCGTTCCTGTCGAGCACCATGGTGCTGTAATCGGGGGGAAAGGAGGGGGCGGGGATGAGAAGGAATAGAAAAAAGCCTGCTCCGAGGCAAAAAGAGAGGATCCTTATATTCCTGGATTTGAAAAATGTTTTTAAATATTCAATTTTTTTCTTAAAAAAAGTGCGATACAGTTTTTCTTCTCCACGCGCGCGGTTATTTTGCCTATCTGAATTCCGGGGTTTCGTTTCAAATCGCATTCACGAATCCTTATTACTGACCAGCCCAATGTTTTTAGTCGGCGGTTTGTTCTCGCGTCTCTAAAGCGGTTGTTTTCAATTTTAGATAGCCAGGCTTTCCTTCCGCTCTTGGGGATGTGGGAACAACGCCTGCAACCATGCCAAAAGCAACCATCCACGAATACCGCCAACTTTTTTCTGTCGAAAACGAAATCCGGTTTACCCGGAAGGTCACCGGCGTTCATCCGCCAGCCGGATATCCCCCGGGAAACCAGTCGAAAGCGTACTTTGGTCTCGGTCGTTTTGTTGAACTTGGACCTGATTTTCGACATGAGGATGGAGCGTTTTCGTTTCGAGAGTGTGTCCATAAAAAATGGTTGCCTGTGGGGAGCATCAAATGGTTGGCCTAATAATTGAGGTTCTCTTTAACATCGTGTGGGTAGAGCTAATTTACCAGCTACAAGATAAACAATGGTTCGAAGGTATCTGAATGTCTTAAAACCATAGG
>JBFZEN010000204.1:0-2565 GCA_041306805.1 bacterium | reverse complement strand
TTTATTCGTCGGTGGAGGTCAGAACAAGCAAGTCATTCAGCGCACATTCTCTCAAAACGATTTGAACAAACGGGTATTTGTCACGGGTACGATTCCATATGATGACGTCCCCCGCTATATCGACGCCATGGACATCGTCGTGATTCCCTATCCCAAACTGGATTTCTGGTATCCGTCTTCCATGAAATTGTTCGAATACATGAGCGCCGGCAAGGCTTTGGTGGCTTCGGCCGTGGAACAGGTCAAAGATGTGATTCAAAACGGTGAAAATGGCATTTTATTTACTCCGGATCATGCCGATGAATTCGTCCAAAAAACCCTTCTTGTTGTAGACGATCCCGTGCTGAGACGCTCGCTCGGCCGAAACGCAAGACGGACGGTGATCAATCATTTCACGTGGGTGAAACACGCCCAAAAAATGTCCGATGTTTTTGCATCCTTTTTCAACGGTCATGACGCGAACATCGAAGGACGCAGGCCATGAAGCAAAACAGGAGGATTGTTTTACGCGATGATGACATCAGTTATTTTACGGAGATCGATCAGTTCCGGACCGTCCATCGGCTTCTGCTGGAGAAACAAATCCCTTTCAATATCGCGGTCATTCCGGAGGTTCGAGCGGATATTCAGTCGATGGACGGCCGATTCGAAGGATTCATCCCGCCGGGATTTTACGGAAAACCGGATTCCCATTCCATATCGGAAAATCCGGCCCTTGTGTCATATGTGCTGAAACATCCCTTTATTGAAGTGGCACAGCATGGATTTTCACATCAGAAGAATGCCCGGGGAGAACCGGAATTTGCGCAACACAACAATGCAGATTTGAAATACCGGCTGGAAAAGGGAGCCGACATACTCCGGCAAACGTTCGGCAGGACGCCCCGCTGCTTTGTCCCTCCGTTCGATACGGTATCCGCCGAGGCGCTTCGGATGATACGTGAACAATACGATGGCATCAGCCTTTCAAGTTTTGGCCATTCCATCCTGCCGATGAGACTCTGGCCCGGATTTTGGATCCAAAAACGAATGGGACATGGCCTCTTCCGGTGGGGGCAGTTCCGGCTGCTGCAGCATCCCGGTCTTGATTTCAGCTTCCAGGGCTCGGACCCGCTTTTTAATTCCCTTTTGGAAGAATGTCTTTTAAAACAGGACGTTTTGGTGCTGACACTCCATTCCTGGTATTTTTTCTCCCGTGATGGGCTTTTAAAAAAGGATTTGCTGGCCTGCTGGGAGAAGAATCTGCTGCGATTGTTGAATGACCATTCCGTGAAGTTCGTTTCATTTTCGGAATTGTTCCGGGAGGCTGAACAGTGAAAGAACGCCGACGGAAAACAATTCACATCATCCTCGTCTTCATCCTGGGTCTCGGTCTTCTGTTCAATCTGTGGGGAATAGAATGGGGCCTGCCCGCCTTGTGGTACCCGGACGAACCGGAAACCATCGAAGACATTGTTTTACACATGACCCATACCCGCGATCCCAATCCCCATATTTTCAACAAGCCGTCGCTTTATTATTATTTTTTAGGCGCCGTTCTCTCACCTTATCTTGTCTATCACAAGGCGGTTCAGGCAGGCGGAGGTTCATACGATGATTTTCTTTCATCGGTTGCGCTCATTGCGCGAATCGCTTCGGCGCTGATCGGTGTGCTGGGTGTCTACGTCGCGTTCAGACTGGGCGAGAAAATGTCCGGTCCGGTTTTTGGACTTGGCGCGGGTTTGCTGGTGGCGGCGAATTTGGGATATGCCGCTTATTCGCATTTTGCCTACATGGACATTCCCATGCTGGTATTGCTGTTGCTGGCCTGTTTGCATGCCGCCTCCTATCTGGAATCGTATCGGGTCAGAGACCTGTATGTTTTCTGTGTTTTTGCGGGCCTGGCCGTGTCGACCAAATACAATGCTCTGCTGCCGGTCGGTATCATGTGGCTTGTCTGCCACTCCGCAAGAACGGCTGACGGGATCCGGCGCGGTTCACAATCATCAGCCCAATGGCTTTCATTCTTTTCCGGACCATTCTGGATTTCCTCGTTCATCATTTTTATCGTCTTCCTGGCGGGGTCACCCTATATTCTTCTGGATTTCCCGACGTTCCTTTCCTTTCTGAAAAAACAAATGGCCGTATCGCAGGGTTACAAGGTGTTCGAGGAACAGCAGGCCTGGTTCAAGAATGGTCTGCTCCTGAAAGAGGGATTTGGCCTGGTTCCCTTCCTGATCCTGGGTGCAGGATGGATGTTCGGATTGCATCTGTGTTTTAAAAAGGGGTCATGGAAAATCCTTCTTTTGTATGGCGTCGCTGCTGTCTATTTAATCTATATCAGTACCTGGAAAATCGTGGCATTCCGATACGTCCTTCCGGCGATTCCGTTCATCATCGTTTCGGCGGTACATGCGTTTTCGAGCTTGAGGCGTCGATGGCGCCGAGTGGGGATGCTGCTGGTCGGTACGGCTTCCATTGCATCCGTTTTCCACACGGCAGGAGGAGTGTCCCAGTTCAGACGGGACACGCGACTTCTGGCGGAACAATGGATGGAACACCACATCGCCATGGGAAGCCGGGTTG
>JBFZEN010000203.1:0-11317 GCA_041306805.1 bacterium | reverse complement strand
ATAAGTGGTTAAATATAATATTCTGAACGGTCAATTGCAAGCGTTTTACGGGCGGCCGCAAACGGAAAGCGGCGCCAATTCAACAAAAAACCCGCCGGCGGGCGGGTTTTCATTCTCCCCTCTATTCCATTTCCTCGGGATGAGAGCCGGTGCCCGGGCGCGTCATTTGACCAGCGTCATCTTTCGCGTGACCGCCTGCCCCCTGAACATGATCCGGCAGAGGTACATGCCGGTCGGCACGTTCATTCCATGCCGGTTCTTTCCATTCCATATCGCCGTGTAAAAACCGGGAGGTTTTCCCGCTTCGTTCACCAGCGTGCGTATTTCCCTGCCCAGATCATCGTATATTTGTATCCGGACGTCGCCCGCCTCCGGCAGGGAATAATCGATGACCGTGGACGGATTGAACGGATTGGGATAATTTTGCGCCATCGCGAACAGATCGGGTATCGCCCGTCCGGGCTGCGCGAAATCGTTTTCACGCGCCTTTTGCAGGACCGTGTTCAGTGAAGTCACCACCACATCGTCAAAAATCGATCCGGCGTTTCCCCAGCAGTACAGGGCCACCGAGCCGCCCGGCAGCGCCTGGTCGGGCACCGCTCCCCCGAACTGCTCCTTCCCGTCCACCTTCACCCTGATCGAGCCGGCATACACCTCGACGCGTATGGCGTACGTCTGGTTCATCACATGCCCGGACTGGTTGCCGGCCAGCAGCGTCACGACCCCGTTCACCTTTTTGATCAGCCGCCTGAATTTTCGCTGGCTGTCCATCTCGAACCGGTAATAGTTGTTCGGGTCCCTGTAGTAGAACATGACCCCGATGCCGTCGTCGTCCGCGGCCCGCAATTTCACGTCCAGGGAATAATTGGACCACGTCAGCGCCGACGTCGCGTTCCAGCAGGCGTACGTTCCCAGGCGGCCGGCCACGGCGCTGAGATTGTCGTAACAGTTCGACGACTGCAGGACCGCCGCGTTCCACGAGCTCCATTTCGACGGTCCCTCGGTCATTCCCTGGTCCACCGTGCTCCATCCCGCCAGGTTTCCGTCGTTGAAATCGTCTCTCAACCACTCAGCCGCCGCCGGCACGGTCACCGCAGCCTCGTTCGAATATTCCGAGTTTCCGGCCTCATTGTACGCCCGGACGCGGTAGGCGTACGCGGTGCCGGACGCCAGTTCCGACGCGTCGCTGTAGGCCGTCTGATCCTGACCCGCCGTCCCGATTTCGGCGTAGGCGCCGCCCTGCTGTTTGCGCTCGATGTGGTATCCCGCCGGCACGGGCGACGAGGCCGTCCAGGTCAGGGCGATGCCTGCGCCTGTCGCAATTTTTGCCGTTAAACCGGCCGGCGCCGAAGGCAATACGGAAATCGGCGCGGATGCGGGAACCGACAAGGCGAGGCTGGTCACAACCGCATCGTCGAAATACGAGCCGGCATTGCCCCAGCAGTACAGGGCTACCGTGCCGCCCGGCAGCGCCTGGTCGGCCACCGCGCCTCCGAACTGCTCATCCCCGTCCACCTTCACGCGTATCGTTCCGCCGGACGCTTCGGCGTGTATGGAATACGTCCGGTTCTTGGTGTATCCCGTCTGGCTGCTGGCCAGAAGCGTTGCGACCCCTTTCACTTTCCCGATCAGCCGCCTGAATTTTCGCTGGCTGTCCATCTCGAACCGGTAATAGTTGTTTATATCCCCGTAATAGAACATGATCCCGATGCCGTCGTCGTCCGCGGCCCGCAATTTCACGTCCAGGGAATAATTGGACCACGTCAGCGCCGGCGTCGCGTTCCAGTAGACGTATGTTCCCACGCGGTCCGCGGAGGACGTCAGCGCATCGTACACGTTTGACGACTGAACCGCTTCCCCCCTGTCCGTTTTCCATGCCGACGGCCCCTCCATCTTTCCCTGGTCCACCGCGCTCCATCCCTGCAGCCGCGCCCCGCTGAAATCGTCCCTCATCAGCAGGCCCGCCACAGCCGAGGCTTCATTCGAATAGTCCGAATTCCCGGTTTCGTTGTATGCCCTGACGCGGTAACTGTATGCGGCGCCGGCGGCCAGGTCCAACGCGTCGCTGTACGACGTCTGGCCCGAGCCCGTGGCCGCGATTTCCGCGTACGGTCCGCCAGCCGGCCTGCGTTCGATTTTAAAACCTGAATGGTTCCTTGAAGCGCTCGACCAGGCCAGGTCGATCCGGCTTCCCCCGGCCGACGCTGTCAAGGCCGCGGGCGCCGCCGGAACGGCAAGCTCCGGCGTAACCGCGGTGACCGTCAAATCATCGAAATACGAGCCGGCATTGCCCCAGCAGTACAGGGCCACCGTGCCTCCGGGCAGCGCGTCGTCGGCCACCGCTCCCCCGAACTGATCCATCCCGTCCACCTTCACGCGTATCGATCCGTCCGAAGCTTCCGCGTGGATGGCATACATCCGGTCCGCCGTGTATCCCGTCTGGGCGGACGCCAGAAGCGTCACGACCCCTTTCACCTTCCTGATCAGGCGCCTGAATTTTCGCTGGCTGTCCATCTCGAACCGGTAATAGTTGTTTACATCCCTGTATGAGAACATGATCCCGATGCCGTCGTCGTCCAGCGAACGCACCTTCACGTCCACCGCGTAACCGGACCATGAAAAAGCGGAAGGCGAATTCCTGTAAATGTACGTTCCCAGGCGGCCGGCGGTGGACGCCAGCGCGTCGAACAGGTTCGATGATTGCGCCGCTTCCCCCCGGTCCGTCTTCCATGCCGACGGCGCCTCCTGCTTTCCCTGGTCCACCACGCTCCAGCCCTGCAGCTGCGCGCCGCTGAAATCGTCCCTCATCAGCACGCCCACCGCCGCCGAGGCTTCGTTCGAGCAGTCCGACTGGCCGGTCCCGTCGGTGGACCTGACGCGGTACGTGTAGAATCCGCCGGTCAGCCCCGCGTCGGTGTACACGGTCTGGCTTGAACCCACGGTCGCGATCTCCTTATAGGATCCGCCGGTCGTTTTTCGCTCTATCCTGAAACCGGTATGGTTCCGGCTCGTATTGGTCCATGCCAGATCGATGCGGTTTTGCCCCGCCGCCTTCGCCGTCAGATCAACCGGTTCCGACAGCGCTTTACTGAAGGCCTCCGTCACGGGCAGACCCGTCCATTGAATCGGCTGGCAAACGCCGAACACATAAAGCATCGTGGGGGCGAGATCGAAGATACGGAGTTCCCTGCCGATGATTTGACGATCCAGACTCGTCCGCCTGACGCCGGGGCCGCTGATGATGAAAGGAACCGCGGAATTTTCAGGCACGAGCGGATCGCCGCCCCCCTCGTTGTGGTTCTTCCCGATGCCGCCGTGATCGGCAGTCACCACGATGGCTGTCTCGCCGGCCATGGACGAGCCCCGCACGGCGCCGACCATTCTGCCGATAAGGGCGTCGGCGGTTTCTATGGCCGCGTAGTACTGCGAACTTCCCCAACCGCTCGTGTGGCCGGCAACATCGACGATGTTCAAATGGATAAAAATCAATTGGGGGCGGCTCTCAAGGAAATGCCTGACGGCCTTGTCCATGATCTCCGATTCGTCACCGCCCGTTTCCGTAACGGCCGTCCCCGATTCCACCACTTCCAGGTAAACCGGCCATTGGGCGAAAACCGCGGTTTTGAAATCGGGAATCGATTCGAAGAGTTTTCCGTACATCGTGGGCCAGTTGAAACCGGAGGGCCGGTGCCATGTGTTCGTGGTGACCCCGCACCCGGCGGGTTCGGTGCCGGCCGCCATGGAAAACCAGTTCGGCAGGCTGATGCCGGGCGATGTATTCCGCATGTGGATATACGTCCAGGCGCCGCTTGTTTTCAACGCATCGAGGTTGGGGATCTTGGCTTTGTTCTGATTGAGATAAAATCCGCCCATCCCGTCCACGCCGATGACGACGACGCGCTTGATTTCAGGTATGGTCGAATGGGCCGAAAACCAGGCTGAAAACAGGAATACGGAAAATAAGGAGGCGGTTTTCTTGAGATGGCCGTGCAGCATTCCTCTCCCCTTGAATGTGGATGCACTGCGGATGGAGCAAATCCCGCCAGGATTTGCCCATAAGAAATTGAAAAATATAAATTTACTTATGGTGCACAGCCGGATTCCGGCTGTTCGAATAAAAAGTAAATTTCGAATATTTTAAGGAAACTTTATTTCAATTCCAACAGGAAAAATGCGAGTGGCAAAATAGAGTTGCGAACGGTCGGCCGGGACCCTCCATCATCTCGAATGCGCGTTGTCACGCCGCACCCTTGGTCCCGCATCGAACAGAAACGCGCTGCAGCCTCGAAAGGAATAGGACGACAACAGGTTTCCGGACGTTCCGGCCGCTGCGACCATGCAGCTGTCTTCCGCATCTACGACGTGCGAGAAGACCAGCCAGAACCGCCCGTCCTTTTTTCCGGCGTTTTTCCGGACGAACGAAGCAAGCGCGTCCCCGTTCCCGCCGTCCGACCAGGGCTGAAAAACGGCTTGATCGGCGTATTCGCTGAAATAGAACCTGAACTGCACCTCGGCCGCATAATAGACCAGGAATCGGTCCCCCGTTTTGATCTCAGACTTGACGATGGCGGAAAGGCTTTTAACGGCTTCTTCGGAATCGCCCGCAGGGTTGAACGCCTGCCTGAACACCCAGCTTTGCGGGGTCAGAAGAAGAACCATGGCCCCGGCGGCGATGATTTTCTGCGTCCGGCCCGAGGCCGCCTTCCATACCCATTCCAGGCCGCCCGCGATCAGCAGGATGAAAAAAGGCGACAGAAACAGGACGGTGCGCACGGGGCCGTACGGCCATTTGTGAACGAACGAGGCCGCCAGGGTGAGAATGGCGGGACCGGCGCATAGAACAGCGTCCAGCGACCTGCGGCTTCGCACGAACCAGGCCGCGCCGATCGCGGCAAGAAAAAGCCCCGCCAGTCCGCCCGTGCCGTTGAAAAAAAGGTATCCCAGAAGCGCCTCGGTCTGCTCGAACGAAAACCGGACCAAAACCAGCGGATGCAGGCTCATTGGGAAACCTCCCGCCCAGTAGGCCAGGTCGCGGTCCGACGACTGCCTGCCATAGAGAAGTACGACAAGCAGAAGAACGAATGCGGCCAATCCGGCGAATCCCGCCAGACTGGTTCTGAGCGCGGAGCGGTCGTGTTTCGAGGCGATCGAGAATAAGAGCACCGCGGCCGAGCATAGAACGATGAAAAGGGAGGGAAAGCTGAACAGCACGGACAGAACACAGGCGCCCAGCCAGAAAAAAAATGTTTTTTTGGAGAATGACCGGATGAGATTCAGCGACCACAGCAAAAGGACGGCCGAGCAGAAAAAATCGGCCGTGTAGGGATGCGCGTTCTTGGCGAAATGCACGAGGGGAACCGACGACGCCAGTAAGAATACGGAAGCGGCCGCGGGCGCTTTTGAATGGTTCCGGACCAGGTAAATGGACAGCAAGAGCGTCCCGGCGAAAGCGCACACCAGGGGAATGAGCCTGAACGCCCACTCCGTTTTTCCGAACAGCGCCGCCATGCCGTACGATGCGCCGTAGAAAAGCGGGGCGGAAGGCGCCATGCTGATGAAGTACCCGCCGGGAAATTTTCCGACATTGCGGACGAACAGAGCCTCGTCAAGCAGCAGGGAACGGGACCCGATGCCGTTCACCATGGCGAGCAGACACGTAAAAAGAATCAGTCCGATCAGGGTGGCAAACGCGGCTGCCGCAGGCTTTCGCATGCCTAAAACCTCCATCAAACGTCCATGGACAGCTGGCTGTCCCTGGGGAATTTCTTCTTTTTGGCCTTCTCGAGCATGGCCGTAAACGTGTCTTCGTCCATCACCTGCACGCCCAGGTCGAGGGCCTTTCTGTATTTCGATCCGGGGTTCTGGCCCACCAGAATGGCATAGGTGTTCTTGCTCACGCTTTCGCTGACGCTGCCGCCCTCCGATTCGATCAGCTGGGCGGCCGCCTCGCGCGTGAACCGCGAAAGGGCCCCCGTCAGAACAATCGTTCTGCCGTCGAACAGCCCCCCCTTTTTCGGCGCCCTGGCCTCTTCCATTTGCACGCCCGCGGCTTTCAGTTTCTCGATCACGCGGATGTTCCGTTTCTCCCTGAAGAAAGCGACGGTGCTTTCGGCTATCGTGGGCCCGACGCCTTCCAGCGATTGGAGTGTTTCGAATTCGGCCTCTCTCAGTCTTTCGATGGAACCGGACCAGTCGGCCAGCAGCTTGGCCACATTCGAGCCCACATACCGGATGCCCAGCGCGAAAATCAGCCGGTCCAGCGGCCTTTTTTTGCTGGCTTCGACGGCATCGAGCAGGTTGCGGACGCTTTTTTCGCCCAGGCGATCGAGGCCCGGAAGCTCCTTCTCATTGAGATGGTAAATGTCTCCGTAATCGGCAAGGAGCTTCTTCTCGACCAGCTGGAACACCAGCGCCTCGCCCAGGCCCTCGATGTCCATGGCCCCGCGCGACGCGAAATGTTCTATCTTGCGGTGGACCTGGGCCGGACAGGCCACGTTCTCGCACCGCACGGCGGCTTCGTCTTCGCACCGCACCAAAGTTCCGCCGCAAACCGGACAGGTCCTGGGAAAAACGAAGGGAACCGACCCTCCGGGTCTCTTCTCGAGTATCACCTGCGCCACCTTGGGAATCACGTCCCCGCCCTTTTCGATCAGCACCGTGTCGCCCGGACGGATATCCTTGCGGCGGATTTCATCCTCATTGTGCAGCGTGGCGCGGCTGATCGACGATCCGGCCAGAAAAACAGGCTCGAGCACGGCCACGGGCGTCACCGCGCCCGTCCGGCCCACCTGCAGGTGGATGTCTTTCAGAAGCGTGGTGGCCTGCCTCGCCTTGAACTTGAAGGCCACGGCCCAGCGGGGGCTCTTGGCCGTGTTGCCGAGCCGCTCCTCCTGGTCCAGCGAATTGACCTTGACCACGATGCCGTCGATTTCATGGGGCAGCGTGCCGCGCTTTTCCTCCCAGAGGTTGCAGAAATCCATGACATCCCACATGCTTTTACACAGCGCCGTGTGGCGGCCGACGGGAAGGCCGAGCTCCCTGAGCAGATGGAGGCTTTCAAAATGGGTGGAAGGAGGTTTCCGCCCTCCCCCGGGCGGTTCCAGAAGGCGCAGATAGTAGGCCGTGAATTCAAGCGGCCTTCTTGACACGAGCGTGCTGTCCTGCAGTTTGAGGGTGCCCCCGGCCGCGTTGCGCGGATTGGCGAAGGATTTTTCTTCCCGTTTTTCCTGCTCGCGGTTCAGTTTTTCGAACCCGGCGCGGGTCATGTACACCTCGCCGCGCACTTCGATGGACCGGGGCAATCCCGGTTTTTCAAAAAGGGAAAGCGGAATCGAACGCACCGTCTTGAGGTTGGCGGTGATGTCGTCGCCTTTTTCGCCGTCTCCGCGCGTGGCGCCGAGTTCCAGTCTGCCGTCGTGGTAAACCAGCGAGCAGGCGATGCCGTCGAATTTCAGCTCGGCCACGTACTCGATTTTTTCCCCGGGAAGGGCATTCGCCAGGCGCGTTTCGAATTCCTTCAACTCGTCCTGCGAGTACGTGTTGGCCAGGCTCAGCATGGGCTCCCCGTGCGCGACGGCGGGAAATTCTTTGACGGGCTCTCCCCCCACGCGCCGGGTGGGGGAATCGGGCGTCACAAGTCCGGGGTGCGCCTTCTCGAGCGCGGCCAGCCTGTTCATCAGCTTGTCGTATTCGAAGTCGGATATGGCCGGTTCGTTCTGCACGTAATACCGGTAATCGTGCTCGCGTATCGCTTTTCTGAGGGCATCGATCTCTTCACGGATGTCGGCCATGGTCTTTCCTTTGCCTTGGACCGTGTAAATTAACCAGAAAAATCCGAAAATACAAATAGTAACGGAAAAGCATACCACGGATGCCCACGGAACGACACTGCCGGCATCATTCAATGAAATCATAAATATCCGCAATTTGGCTTTTTTATCGTCAATCTTAAAAAAAACTCCGTGTGTTTCCGTGATCTCCTGTCCCGTGTTTTTCCGTGGTAAACTTGTTTTTAAAATTGAATTTGCGGTTTTTTCCTGAAAATTATTTTTGTATTTGTGAATTTTTCAGGTTAAATTATCACACGATGAAGGCAAAAGACCTTGATGGAAACCCCTTCGCCTCCGTCCGCGGCGTGGTGTTCGACGTGGACGGAACGCTCTATTCGCAGACCGGCCTGAGACGGCGCATGGCCCTGCGCGTGCTGGCGGAGGCCGCGAAGCATCCGAAAAAAATCAAGGCCGAGTGGAAAATCATATCCGCGTACCGCCGGGCTCAGGAAATCCTGCGCCGTTCGGGGAAGCAGACTCCGGGACTGGCCGGGGAACAAGTGCGCATGGCCGCCGATATTTCGGGATCCGGCGAAGACGAAGTCCGCAGGACCGTATCGTTCTGGATGGAAACCGTCCCGCTTCAAATCATCCCGCGGTGCGCCCGCGTGGACTTGCCCGTCATGATGCACGATCTGGGCCGGTCGGGCCTCAAGATCGGCGTGTTCTCCGATTATCCCTGCGAAGAAAAATTGAAGGCGCTCGGCATTCTGGAGCTGGTGCATGCAGTTCTGTGCTCCACCGATGAAAGCGTGGGCGCATTCAAGCCGCATCCGGCCGGATTCCGCGCCGCGGCAGGACGCCTTGCGCTGGATCCCTCCGAAGTGCTGTACGTGGGCGACAGGATCAAGGTGGACGCGAAGGGAGCCGCGGATTCGGGCATGAAATCCGCCATCGTCCGCAAGGGCGCCCTGCGATACCTTGACGGCGTCGTGTACGGCCCGATCGGGAAAATCATCTCTTTGTTGTGTGTGACACGGCCGCGAATCGCGGATCAATCACACGGGTCCCGCTGATTGAAAGGAAATGAGAATGACGCTGCGTCCCTACATCCAGATCGCCCGCATCGACCATTGGTTCAAGAACGTCTTCATGTTTCCGGGCATCGTGCTCGCCCTGCTGTTCATCCGTCCCCGTCTCGACGCAACGCTCGTGTTGAAAATGCTCGCCGGGCTGCTGGCGGTGTGCCTGGCCGCGTCGGCCAATTACGTGATCAATGAAATTCTGGACGCGCCTTTCGACAAGAACCATCCCGTCAAGAAGCGCCGGCCCATTCCCTCGGGCAGGGCCCTGGTCGGCAAGGCCTGCGCGGAATACGGGCTGCTGGTGGTTCTCGCCTCGGCCTTGTCGCTGGCCGTCAATGTTCCGTTTCTTTTATCGAACCTGTCCCTGATATTCATGGGGCTCGTATACAACCTTCCTCCCGTGCGGACCAAGGACGTGCCCTATCTGGATGTGCTTTCCGAGTCCGTCAACAATCCCATCCGCCTGCTTCTGGGCTGGTACAGCGTCACGCCGACGCTTTTCCCGCCGCTTTCCATCGTCGTGGCGTACTGGATGCTCGGGGCTTTTTTCATGGCGGCCAAGCGCGTCGGGGAGCACAGGGAATTGAAGGACGCCAAAACCATACGGACCTACCGGAGTTCGCTCGCCCGTTACACGCAGGACAAGCTCATCATCAGCATGTTCTTCTACGCGTCGTTTTTTTCTTTCATGTCGGCCGTTTTTCTGATCCGGTACAAGTTCGAGCTGATTCTGCTCACGCCGTTCTTCTCGGCCCTCATCGGGGAATACATCCGCCTGACCTATAAGCCCGACAGCCCGGCCCAGTACCCCGAAAAGCTGTACAAACAGAAGCGTCTCATGGCATTGTGCTTCTTGATCGCGGTGCTGTTCGTTGTTTTATTATTCGTGCGCCTGCCGTGGATGGACAGGCTGTTCGACCCGATGTATCAGAAGATGTAACAGGCGGCTGTATCGATGTAGGTGAATGGGATGTTTTATTTGGATTATAATTGACAAAGCCCGGGAAATTCCACCGAGCAATACCGCATTCTTGTCATCATGCCCTGTATCCGGTTTAATCCGCTTTCTTCATCAACCTCGGCAAAAAGACCGCCAGGAGAACGCCCGGCACAATAAAAAGCAGGCCTCCCAGGGGCATGATCCAGTTTTTTGCCCGCAATCCAGGTTCCAGAAGATTCTTCGCCGGATTATCAGGCCGGTAATAAACCGTGATCCGCTCTCCTTTGGGGAACCGTTCGATCAAACCAGCGGCCTCTCCGGCATCGGGCGATGTGTGGCGATGATAACCGTCGTATCCATTATTGTTGACGAAAAATTCGTAATGAATCTCGGCCAGATGCTGCGTTCGCCCCCTGGCGGAACTGGAGATGTAGCGTCTGATTGACGCGGTGATGACCGTGCCGTCTGAATGCGGCCAGGTTTTGCTCTCAATCGCGGCAATGATTCCTTTCACGCCGAAAAAGAGGAGCAGCACACCCGTAATGATAAACGGCCAAGGAAAAATGCGGGAGAATATAAACTTGATGAGATTGATTTTTCCGGATGTGGTTTTTACCATTTATTTTACCCCCGACATTGGCTTACGGCTTGTACAACCCCATGCTCGCGTCAGATCAGTGCCTCAATACAATCGTCATTTTCAATCACGGCTTAATTGTTGCCTTATATCCTATTTGACCAGCCATTCTTTCGCGTCTTCCATCGTCAGGAACGGTTCCCTGATGTTTCCGGATACCGTATTCACCGCTCTCAATAGAATTTTTCTCACTCCTTCGATCCCGATAATGGCGGCTTTTTTTGTGTACGCACGGGATATTTTCCCCTGTTCCTTGGCCAGATTGATGAAATCCTGGTTGACATGGGCGCCGATCACATCCGTCAATGTCAAATTGTCGTTTGCCTGCGTGTCGACAAGAATTTGAGCGGCCTTTCTGATCTGGTCCAGTTGTTCGGATGCCGACAATCCTGAATATTTGATGTAAAGAATCCTTTTCCCTTTGTGCATGATCCATTCGGCGCTCATCAGACTCTCCTTTCGTTTTGATACTCTCTTGAGATTGCATCATGCATGTTTAAATTACCGGAAGTAACCAAGGGTTGATTCTATGATTACATTGAAGCCAACAGCAGACAACTCAATCCAATAAGCCCGCAACCCAGGATGATCGAGATCACGTCGGCTCCGCTCCGTTCATTTTCAGAGTGCGGTTTGTACACAATGTCATAATAAAGGATGGTTGAAACGCCCAGGATCGGCAGGATGATGATGTAGACGAATCCCGCAAACGGGCTCATCACGGGATTCAACACGTCGACCGAGTTTGCGGAAACCGCGAAAGCGGTTTTCAGCTTCGGAAACATTTTATTGATGTGGAATGCTGCAAAGAAATACAGCAAAATGATACACACGCCCGCCTTTCTGTTGATGCTACAGAAACGATCCGGAAAAAAGGAAAGATACT
>JBFZEN010000202.1:0-15901 GCA_041306805.1 bacterium | reverse complement strand
TTTATTTCTGCCGCATCCGCGCGGGGGAATACCAGGCGGTGCGTAAAATGGCTCTGGTCAAATAAAGTGACAAGTTGCCGGTTCCAGGTTATCTGTAAACCTGGAACCGGCAACTTGGAATCTGTAACTCATACATAAGAATATGGCTCTATTAAAAAAGGATTCCCCTTGTCTTCCCGCAGGACATTTTTGATCGATCTGGTTCTCTTTACCGCCACGGTGTACGTGGCATGGTACAAGGGATGGCAAGTTGCCGACCTGGCCTGGAGCCTGTGGATATCGAGCCTGACTCTGGGATACCTGTACATCATCGTTTCGATCATCGGTACTTTGATCCAAGGCCCCTTGCGGATTTTCAAGTCGAGGCCTTCCGAGAATGACGGCAAACCTTCCAAACATCCCATCGCCGGAGCGATAGCGCCCGTCGTCTTTGTCCTGTTCCTGACCGGGTTCTCGGTGGTCAGCCTGATCATTCTGCCGTATCTGCTGCTGATCGTGTTCTGCCGGCTTTCGCCGTTTTTTCGCAAAAAGCCGGGCTGGGGTTTTCTTCCGGACGTGCCGCCGGCCGTTCCCGACCTGCTGATCGCCCTTCCCATCATGCTTTTCATGCTGGCCTTTTTTACCGTCCACTTCGGCGGTTTTCACATGGTGCACGGCATGTTCCTCGACCAGTATTTTCCGCTTCTGGGCAAGGCTGCTGTTCCGGAGTCCATCACGGGCGATATTTCGCTTTTCAAGGTCTTGATCATGACGGCGCTCTCCCGGTACTGGATATTTGTCCTGGCCAGTGCGTTGAATTCATGGAAAGGTTTCGTCAGGGCGTATCACGTGAACGACGGAATGATGATGATGCGGCCGTACCTGAACGTGGTGCGCATGCATGTCATGATTTTCGTCTTCGCGATCGCCGGCGTTCTCAAGTTTCAGAACACCACGATGTACATCATGCTCGCGCTGTATTTTTTCCCGGTGTTCAGCCTGATCGGAATTTTCAGGAAGAAAAAAGACGAAAAAAAGATGTAATCCTGCTCGCTGCGTTCGCATCCTGCTCACTGCGTTCGCATCCTGCTCACTGCGTTCGCAGGACTTGCGGTACCAAAGGACCTTCGGCCTCCGGTTTCCGAAGCAGGAAGCGCTTTTCACGATGCACGAATTCCGGGGATGACCGGAACCGGACCTTGGGGCCGGTTGTTCAAACAAATGCCGGTCCGCACTCCAATTAAAGAGGAAAGTGCTATGGGTATCCCGAATTTTTTCAGCAAGCCGTTTCAGGCCCTTGTATTTGGTTCGACACCCGGCCGCATCGCCTGGGCTTTCGCGCTTGGTTCGATTGCCGGATGGACACCGTTTCTATGCCTGCACAATGTCATTGTGCTGGCATTGCTCTTCATTTTCAAAATCCCCTTGCTCGCGGCCCTGGCGGGTTTCGCCGCGGCCGGCCTGATCGCACTGGCGCTCAATCCACTGTTCCATTCCATCGGCTACGCCGTTCTTGTCCATGTCCCCTTTCTCAAGCCCCTGTGGACGTGGATGTACAATGCGCCGCTGGCCCCCCTGTTCAGGCTGAACAACACCGTGGTCATGGGAAGCCTTCTTTTCTCCCTGGTGCTGTTCGTGCCGACCGTCCTTCTGATCAAACGGGCTGCGGCCGGGTCGGCGTCACGGCGCAGATATACGGAAAACGCCAAGGCGTCCGGATCCGTTTTGAGATGGAAGGGGCTGATTCCGCTGGCCGTGGTTCTAAGCGCCATGGCCGCGGTCTGTGTTCTTTTCGCGGACAAGTGGATCGAATCGGGCATTGAAAAGGCCGGTTGCAGCGTTTTGGGGTCGAGAGTTGAAATCGACGGCTTCCACCTCGATATGTCCAGGCTGACCGTCCAATGGGAGAGGCTGCAGGCAAGCGATCCGCGGAACACCATGCGCAACCTGGTCGAAACGGACAGGGCCGCGTTCCGCATGAGCCTTCCCGCGCTGCTGCGCAACCGCTGGGTGATACACGAATTGACTCTGGCCGGCGTCCGTTCGGGCACCCCGCGCAAAACCGACGGCGCCCTGCCAGGGAAAAGGGTGAAGGCCGTTTCGGACACCTCGGATTTTCTGGACAAGGTGAAGGCGGGAATTAAATCGGAAATCGAAACCATGCCCGTGGTACGGCTGGACCTCGACAAATTGAGGCGGAGTTTCAATGTCGACAGCCTCGTGGCCATAGCCGGCCTGAAACTCCCGGCCCGCCTCGATTCCGTTAAAACGGAGGCCGCCGCCGCGGCCCTGGAGTGGGACGCTTTCTTCACATCATTCCACCCGGAAGACGACCTTGCCGAAGTCCGCGATAATATGAAGGACATGGATCCCAAACAGATCAAGACCACGACCGAACTCCTGTCGGCGTTGAACACGGTCCGGCATTCCATGAAAACCGTGAAGGCGGTTTCGGACACGGTTGCCTTCCGAAAAATGAAATTCCAGCAGGATTACGGCCGGTTGTCTTCCTACGCCGGCCGGCTGGAAACCTGGGTGCAGGACGACTATCAGAGCATCCTGGCCAAGGCGCAGCTGCCCGATCTGTCGCTGCAAAGCGCCGCCAAGATGGCATTCGGTCCGCATCTCGCGGGCGAGGCCGAAACGTGGATAAGCCGCTACCAGGAACTGAAGAAGCTCATGCCGAAGAAATCCGCCAAACCCGAAAAAAAGAAAACAGCTCGCTGGACGGGACAAAACGTCGCATTTGACGATAAACACCGCTGGCCGGCGTTCACCATCGAGAAACTGTCGCTGTCGGGGCAGACGGGCCCCGCCGATTCGGCCGCGGGCTTCAGGCTGCGCGGCGGAGCGACGGATATATCGTCCCAGCCCTGGGTATCGGGCCGGCCCATGATCGTCACACTTGCGGGAGACAGGGCCGACGGGCGGTCCGTCGATGTGTCGGCTTTCCTGGACCACCGCACCGCGCTGCCGCTCGACAGTTTCGCCGTGAAATTCGCGAATGTCAGCCTGAACCGCGTCGCCCTCAAGAAAAACGCCTATCTGCCGTCCCGGATTTTAAAGGGAAACGCGGACTTCAATTGCCGCGCCGCGGTGCGTGAAGGTGCCGTTTCCATCCAATTCAACTCGCTGGCCAGGGGGCTCGCGTTCGGTTTCGACAGCACGGCCGGACACGACAATGACACTTTCATTCGTATTTTGCGCGACGTGATTTCGCACCTGGACGCGCTGACGTTGAATGCGGGTGTTGCGGGCGCGGCCGACGGCGTCCGGCTCAGGCTCGATTCAAACCTCGACGACAAGGTCGGTTTTGAGCTGAGGCGCGTGGGCAGCCAGGCGCTGTCGGCCGCGCAGAACAAGGTAATGGCCAGGTTGAAAAAGATTGAAAACGAAAAACGGGCCGAACTGGCCGCGGTGCTCGAGAAAAAACAGAAGGATTTCGGACAGAAACTGACGGCGACCGTCCAATTGAGCGAAGAGCAAAACGTCCTGGTTCAGGAAAAACTCAAATTGGTACAGGACGAAATCGAAAAACGGAAAAACCAGGAACAGGACAGGCTGGGCAAGAAAGCGCAGGACATATTGGACGGGGTTCTAAAAACGAAATAATTTTTGGATAAAAACAAATTCAAAACCGAAGGCCACAGGTCTTTGATCTTCGATGACGAATTCAAATCCAAAATCAACAATCAAAAATCCAAAATTTTACACGGCGGTGTGCGAATTGAAATGGACCAAAACAGGAGGCAAAATGAAAGGCAGATGGTTGGCGGTTGTGTTTTTTATCGGACATCAGCTGCTGTTCTCTCAGCAAAACAGCCTTGACGATCTGATTCAACAAATAGACGCAAGGACCCAGTCGTATCCCGAATATAAAAATTATTCCGCCACGGCCGTTTCGAAACAGTGGGAAATGGATTCCAAATGGAGGCCCGGGAAACAGGTGGTGGTGACCAAGCACATCGTCAAGCAAGGCGACGGCGCGGACGAAACCATACTCAGCGCCGTGGAAATTTCAAAGGGAGTCGAGAAGGACGTGACGGAGAAAATAAAGGAAACGGCCCGGAAGGAAAAAGAAAAACAGGCCAGGAAAAAGCCGGGGAAAAGCGATTCCCGGGAACAGGCCGGCGGGGGAGAGAAAAAGGAGGATGACAAGGGAAGCGGCGGGAGTTTTACGATGAGCAACGATCAGCTGTATCCCTTCAGCGAGAAAAAGGCGGGATTGTACACGTTCACCCAGCTTGCCGATACGGCGGTGGACGGTAAAACCCTGCTCCGCATCCGGGCGGAGGCCAAAACGGACAACCCTGAAACGTACGAGGGCCTGTTCTTCATCGACCCGAAAACCTGCGATGTGCTGTTCATGGACGAATGGCCGTCAAAAAATCCGAAATTCGTCAAACGCATGCGCATGAAAATGGAGTTTATGGTCATGCCCGGGAATTTCTACGTCTTCAAGCGGTTCTGGATGTCGGTGGAGGCGTCCTTTCTTGTTAAAAAGATACGCATGGAATTCGAGGAAAGCCATTCGGACGTGCAGGTGTCGGGCTGAAAATGGATTATAATAACCTCAGGGTTGCTGAGAAATGAAAATGAACCGCAAAGCACGCCAGGAGCGATAAGAAGGAATGCATAACGTCTTCGGCGCCAGAGAAAGAGTTCCGAGTTACAGATTTCAAGTTTAAAGTTGAAAGAAAAGAATGGTTATGGGTGATGGGTAATCGGAGACGGGTGCCGGGTACGCGGTTCTTGGTACTGTCAACCTGTAACTTGTGACTTCATTTTCCCGGTGCCCGAATTCCATTGATTTTCATGCGTTGTTTTTTTAAGTTGTCCCATGGCTGTCTTGCGCAAACACATTCTCGTCAAAGGCATGGTGCAGGGCGTCGGTTTCAGGCCTTTCGTGTACCGGCTCGCGGTTTCGTTGAACCTGAAAGGCTTTGTCTCGAATTCATCACGGGGCGTCGAAATCGAGGCCGAAGGCGATTCCGGAATCCTGGCGGGATTTCTCGAGCGGCTTTCCAGCGAGGCGCCCGCGCTTTCCAAAATCACGGGCATCGATTCCCGCGACATCCCTTCAAACGCCGATTTCGAATTCGCCATCAGGGCCGGCACGCCCGACGGCGAGAACCTCACGCTGATCCCGCCCGACATCGCGACCTGTCCCGACTGCCTGCGCGAGCTGTTCGATCACAAGGACAGGCGTTACCGCTATCCCTTCATCAATTGCACCCGCTGCGGGCCCCGCTACACCATTCTCAAGAAAATACCGTATGACAGGCCGAACACCACCATGTCGGCTTTTACCATGTGTCCAGACTGCCGAAGGGAATACGACAATCCCGAAGACAGGCGGTTTCATGCCCAGCCGAACGCCTGTCCGGTTTGCGGGCCGAAAGTGTGGCTGGAGGACAAGACGGGGAAAAAGAGTCCGGGCGATGATCCCGTCCGCGAGGCGGTGCATTATCTTCAAGGCGGAAAGATAGTCGCCATCAAAGGGCTGGGCGGATTCCATCTGGCCTGCGATGCGGCCAACGACGAGGCGGTCCGCCGGCTCAGGAAACACAAGGCGAGGGAACAGAAGCCGCTGGCCGTCATGATCAGGAACGCATCGATGTTGTCCCGCTATGTCATGTCCACGCCGCTGGAAACGGACGTGTTGTCGTCGCCGCGCAGACCCATCGTGCTGATGCCCAAGGCGGCCATCCATCCGCTGGCCGATTCCGTTTCACCGCGCAATGCCTATTTCGGGATCTTGCTGCCGTATACGCCGCTGCACCACCTGCTTTTTGAAAACGGGCCCGAATGCCTCGTGATGACGAGCGGCAATATATCGGAGGAGCCCATCACGGTGAAAAACGACGACGCTCTCGAGCGTCTGGGGGGCATCGCCGATTTTTTCCTGTTTCACGACCGGGACATACACATCAGGAACGACGATTCCATCACCCGTGTCATGGGCGGGCTGCCCCGCCCCATCAGGCGCTCCAGGGGATGCGCCCCCGAGCCCGTTCCGCTGGCCCAAACCGGCCCATCCGTGCTCGCCGTGGGCGGCGAACTGAAAAACACCGTATGCCTGACGCGGAAAGACAGCGCCTTTATGAGTCAGCACATAGGCGACCTCGAAAACGCGGAGACACTCCACTCGTTCGAGGAGACCATCAGGCATCTCCGCGGCATGTACGCCATCGATCCCGTGGCGGTCGCCTACGACCCGCATCCCGATTATCTTTCCACCAAATGGGCGCTGGCGCAAAAGGGCATCAGGGCCGTGCCGGTGCAGCACCACCACGCCCATATCGCCTCGTGCCTGGCGGAAAACGGACGCGAGGACAGGGTGATCGGCTTCGCCATGGATGGGTCCGGCTACGGCGCCGACGGCAGCATCTGGGGAGGCGAGATCCTGATCGCCGATCTGGGCAGTTATGAACGCGTGGGCCGCCTTTCCCGGTTTCCCCTGGCCGGAGGCGACCGGGCCGTGCGCGAACCCTGGCGGTCGGCGGTCGGCCTGCTGTACCGCGTCTGGAAAAACCGGTTTCAATCGGAACCGGATCCTTATTCTTTCCTCGAATGGATCAGGTCGCTGCCTTTCGTGCAGGTGTTCGGAAACGAAGCCGTATACACCGCCTTTGAAATGGTCAGCAGCAACGTGAACACCGTGCAGACGTCCAGCCTGGGGCGTCTGTTCGACGCGGTATCGGCCCTGACCGGCACGTCCCTGCATTCCGCCTACGAGGGCCAGGCCGCCATGGAGCTCGAAATGATCATGGAAAACCATCCCACCGAGACGGCGGAATTGTACGTGTTTTCGCTTGACCCCAAGCCCGACGGGCTGGTGGTCGGCACCGACGACGTCATGCTCGACGTGATTCAGGACATTTCCCTCGATGTGCCTCAGGCGCTGATCAGCCTCAAGTTTCACCGCGGACTGGTGGATGTCTTGATCAGGGCGGCCAACGTGCTCAGGGAAAGGACAAAAATAAAAACCGCCGCCCTTTCGGGCGGGTGTTTTCAGAACCGTTTCCTGCTCGAAGGCCTTGCCAAGGGGCTGGGAGAATCGGGGTTCGAGGTATTGACCCATTCCCTGGTTCCCGCGAACGACGGCGGTCTTGCCCTGGGGCAGGCGGCATCGGCCATTTTCAGGCTCACCCGTGGTTCAGCCGATTGTCCTTGATTTAAACCACCGTATTTATTATCTTTTATTATCCCTTCATCGAGGTCAGATATGTCCGGACGCCGGCATTTCGTGCTGATCAAGGGAAAAAGGCCGGATTTTTTCGAGTCGAAATACGTTTTTGCCCTATTTGTTACGCTTCTTTTGACCGTTACCGATGGTTTATTGACCATTATTCTAGTGCAAAAAGGAGCCTGGGAAGCCAATCCGGTCATGCGTTATGCCCTGTCGGTCAGCAATGAATTCTTCATTTTCATGAAATTTTTTCTTACGGCCGCCGGCCTCCTGTTCCTTTTGAACCAGGGCAGCCGTAGGGTGTTTCGCGGTCTTTTTTCACTGGAGGAAATCGCCGCGGCGATTGTTTTGTTTTACGAAGGCCTGATCATATACGAAATCACGATGTACCACCTCATTCGATAAGAGGAAACACCATGTGCCTTGCCGTGCCCATGCGGGTGGTGGACGTTCAGGGCGATTTGGGCACGGTCGAACTCGGCGGACTGAAACGCCAGGTCGGCCTGCAGCTGCTCGATCACGTCCGTGCCGGGGAATATGTCATTGTTCACGCCGGTTTTGCCATCCAGCGTCTTGATGAAGAAGACGCGAAAAAAACGCTGGAACTTTTCAAAAGCGTCGAGCTGGGTTTTTGAAACCGCCGCCGTTCCTGGAAAATGAAACCGGCGGGGACCTGGTTCGCGCCATACGCCGGGCCGCGGGTGAAGGCAGGACGACGCTGATGGAGGTATGCGGCACGCATACCATGGCCATCGCGCGGTTTGGAATCCGGGAACTCCTGCCGGATTCCGTCCGGCTGGTTTCAGGCCCCGGATGCCCGGTTTGCGTGACGTCCAACGCGTTCGTGGACAGGGTGGTGTCGCTGGCGCGCGTTCCGGGCGTGGTCATCGCGACCTTCGGAGACCTGATGCGCGTTCCGGGATCGTCCTCAAGTCTGGAACGCGAACGCGCTTCGGGGCGGGATGTGCGCGTGGTTTTTTCGACGCTGGATGCCCTGAAACTGGCCGGAGAAAATCCGGACAGGAAAATCGTTTTTCCCGGCGTCGGTTTCGAAACCACGGCCCCGACCGTGGCCGTGTCGGTTCTCGAGGCGCGCGGGAGGGGCCTGAAGAATTATTTCGTCCTTTCGGGGCACAAGGTCATGCCCCCGGCCATGGAAGCGCTCTCGAGGGGAGACGTACGCGTCGACGGCTACCTCTGTCCCGGGCATGTGAGCGCAGTGACAGGAACGCGGTTCTATGAAAAACTGGTCAAAGAATTCGGCATCGGATGCGTGGTTTCGGGTTTCGAGCCGCTTGACATTCTTCAGTCCATCTTCATGCTGGTGCGGCAGGCGGAACGGAAACTGCCGAAGGTGGAGGTGCAGTACAGCCGCGTCGTGAAGCCCGAGGGCAATACCCGGGCTCAGGCCACTCTCGGCGAGGTGTTCGAGCCGTCGGATGCGGAATGGCGGGGTTTGGGAATGATCCCCGGAAGCGGTCTCGATATCCGCCCCGCGTTTGCGCAATGGGACGCGGGGAAGCGCCTGCCCGTCGAGGTCGAGCCGCTTCGGGAACCCGATGAATGCAGGTGCGGCGACGTGCTTCAGGGCAAGATCGGGCCGGCGGAATGCCCGCTGTTCGCGAAGGCATGCACTCCCGAAGAGCCCGTGGGCGCATGCATGGTGTCGAGCGAAGGCGCGTGCGCGGCGCATTTCCGTTTCGGCCGATGAATGCAAGGGATTGAACCGAAGAGAACGCATAGATGGAAAAAAACGGTACTGGGTTATCGGTAATCGGCAATAGGGAAATCAGATATGGGTTCTGGGTACACGGTTCTTGATTCTCGGAACTCTGAACCCTGAACACGGAACCAAAGGCTGTCAGCCCCTGCCGGGGCTTTCGGCCGGTTCTTCCCGAACCCCTCAAAAGAAGGTTCGTCGAAGGCATCCAGTTGCGTTTCTGTATTTGAAATAATCAAGGAAACCATGCCCGAAAATAAAGTGGTCCGGCTCGCCCACGGAGGCGGCGGATCCATGACGCAACAACTGATAGAAAAGATTTTCCTCCCGGTCTTTGGCAATTCCGTTTTAAACCGGCTCGACGACAGCGCTTTCATTCCATGGCCGGGAACGGGGTTGGCGTTCACCACCGATTCGTTCGTGGTCAAGCCCGTCTTTTTCCCCGGCGGGGATATCGGCAGGCTGGCCGTGTGCGGCACGGTGAACGATTTGGCCGCCTCGGGCGCGGAGCCGAAATACATCAGCGCGGGGTTCATCATCGAGGAGGGTTTCCCCTTCGACGACTTGCGGCGCATTGCCGTTTCCATGAAAGAGGCCGCGGAAGAAGCCGGCGTGTGCGTGGCCGCGGGCGATACCAAGGTCGTGGGGAAGGGGCAGTGCGACGGGTTATTCATCAACACGTCGGGCATCGGCCTTGTCGAGAAGGAGCCGGTGACCGGTTCCGGCGCCGTTCCGGGCGATGCCGTGCTGGTGAACGCGTCCCTGGGACGCCATGGCCTGGCCGTGGTGACGGCCCGCGATGAACTGGGATTTTCGGACCGCATCTCGTCGGACGTGGCCCCGCTCAACCGGCTCGCGTCGTCCGTCAGGGCGGAATGCCGCGTGCACGCCATGAGGGATGCCACGCGCGGCGGGATCGCGGCCGTTCTGAACGAAATCGCGGTCCAGTCGGGCGCGGCCATTGAGTTGAAAGAAAGCCTGATTCCACTCGACGAGGACGTCAAGGCGGCGTGCGCGCTTTTGGGATTCGACCCCCTGTACGTGGCCAACGAGGGAGTGATGGCATTTTTCGTGGCGGAGAATGAGGCGGAGAAGGCTCTGGCCGTCATGAAAAAAAATGTCTACGGCCGTTCGGCGGCCAGAATAGGCAGCGTACTCGAGGCCCCCAGGGGGCGGGTGACGCTGAAGACCATTCTGGGCAGCCACCGTATCGTGGACATGCCGAGCGGCGAACAGCTTCCGAGAATTTGCTGATCCGGGGCGTTTACGGGCGCGGGATTGTCCGGCTGCCGGACGTCAGGGCTTGAACCTCGATATAAAAGGCCTCCCAGCGTTCCGGTTCCCGGTTGAGCGAGGCGACGGCGCGGTCGAAATCGTTTTTGGAGCAATTGAGTCTTTTCAGCACCGCTTCCGCGCTGTCCTGATAGGCGGGGGTATCGGGGGAGACGCGCAGGCCCAGCCTGAACAATTCGGCATAGGCCACCGCAAGACGTTTTTCGTCGGGCCGCAGGCCGCGTTCCTGGCGGCCGGAGCAGGCCGCGAGGATGCCCAGAAAAAGGATGATCAGGACGTTCCGCATGAAGTTAACATACAAAAATTTTAGCGAGAAAATCAAGGGACTTTTTTATTCCGCCTGGTGCGGGAGGGAACGGACGGCGGCATGACGCAAGATCAGTGGGCCGATCTCCACATCCATTCCAATTGCTCGGACGGGCTTCTGTCGCCGGCCGAGGTCGTGCGCATCGCCAGCGAGGCGGGGCTTTCGGCCGTCGGCATCGTGGATCATGACACCATACACGGGCTGCACGAAGCGATCGAAGCAGGCCGGCTCCACGGGGTTGAAGTGGTGCCCGGGGTGGAGCTGTCGAGCCAGATCAACGGCAGGGAAATACACATCATCGGCTATTGTTTCGATCCCGATTGTCCGAAACTGGCGGGCACACTCGATCTGTTCTGCAAGGAACGCCACAAACGCGCCGGAAAGATCATCGACAACCTCAACCGGCTGGGCGTACACCTGTCCATGTCCGAGGTTGAGGAAAAAGCCATCGGACTTTCGATAGGCCGTCCGCACATCGCGGAGGTGCTGATGGAAAAAGGGTATGTGGAGACCTTTCAGGAGGCATTTCAAAAATACATCGGATATCACTCCAAAGCCTATGAAGACAAGTACCGGATTCTGCCGGAGGAGGCCATTCGCCTCATCCACGAGTGCCGCGGTCTGTCGTTTCTGGCGCATCCGGGGCCGTTCATCCGCGAGGAGATCATCGTGGACCTCATCAAGGCCGGGTTGGACGGGCTTGAAGCGGTTCATCCGCACATCTACGAAGACAGGAAGAAGGTGCTCGAACGCCTGGCGAAACAGCACGGGCTCCTGACGTCGGGCGGTTCGGACTGCCACGGCGGCCGCGATGGGCTTCTGCTTCTGGGCAAATGGAAGGTTCCCTACCGCACCGTCGAAGCCATCAAGGAGGCGCACCTGCAGAAATGGGGAAACTGACCGGTCTATTCACCTCATCCCGGCCAGGCGGCAGGAGATTCCGGGAGGCAAAACGGCCGACGGTTTCCCGCATACTGGTCATCAAGCTGCGCGCCATCGGAGACGTGGTTCTGGCGACGGCCGTGCTGCCGAACCTGCGGAAGGCCTTTCCCGAGGCGGAAATCCATTTTTTGACGGAAAAACCTTCCCTGCCGGTGCTGGAGGGGAATCCCTTTGTCGACCGGACCGACATCGTGCCCGCCGATCCCTGGTCGCGGTCAGGAAACACGTCCTCATGGGCCGAGTTCTTTCAATTCATCAAACGGCTGCGACGGGCGCGTTACGACCTGGTTTTCGACCTGTTCGGGAATCCGCGCAGCGCCTGGCTCACGGCATGGTCCGGCGCCGGCATTCGCGTGGGGTTCGATTTCCGCGGCAGGCGGTTCGCCTACAACCGGGTCGCCGAACCGCGCGGCGGCAGGGTGCACGAGGTCGAATTCAACCTCGATGCGCTGCGGCGCATCGGCGTTCCCGTCATTGATTCAAGACCCCTGTTTCCCCTCGGTCCCGGGGAGGTCGAAAGCGCCGGGCAATGGCTGTCTAAAAATAAAATCCGCGCGGGAAAACTGGCGGCCCTGCATGTCTGGGGAAGCTGGCCCGCCAAGCGGTGGGGGCTCGATGCATTCGCCCGACTCGGCGACGCGCTCGTTCACGACCGCGGTTTCGAAGTGGTTTTGCTCTGGGGGCCGGGAGAAAAGCGGTACGCGGAAACCGTCCGCGACCGCATGCGCCGACCATGCATTCTGGCTCCGGAATTGACGCTCAAGGGGCTGGGGGCTCTTTTGGCGCGTTGCGCTTTGGTTGTGGCCAATGACTCGGGCCCCATGCACATCTCGGCGGCCGTGGGAACGCCGACGGTGGGTATTTTCGGCCCGACGCACTGGCGGCTGCAGGGACCGTACGGAGAAAAAAATGTCCCCGTATTCAAAAAGGGAATGGAATGCCTGGGATGCAACAGGCTGGAATGCGGAGACCCGAGATGCATGGAAACCCTCGGCGTGGAGGAAGTGCTTGAGGCGGTCGACCGGGCGTTGAAAAGGAAAAACGTCACGCCGCGGAAAAACACGGGATCCGTCGTGAAGAAGGAGCATCGCTCATCCGGCCCCTCCGAACATCGGCGCGGCGGAATGAACCACCCCGGCGAATCATGATGAAAAAAGAAAAAGACATCTTTCCCGTTCCCGACTGCAGGCGTTTTTCGGGCTACAAACCCTGCGAGCCCTATAAAACCTGCCCCTGCAGCGGGCCCGTTCCATTCGGGCGCCGCATTCTTATCGTGAATCTGGATTTCATCGGCGGGGTGCTCATGAACACGGCCATGCTGCCCGCGATCAGGCGGAAACACCCCGGTTCCACCCTACATTGGATCACGAAGAAAAACGCGATGCCGGTGCTCGAAAACAATCCGTTTCTCCACCGGGTATGGGAATGGAACGACGAAAGCCGGATGATTCTTTCGGCCATGCGGTTCGACACCGTGCTGAACGCGGATAAAAACCGGAACTCCTGCGCCTTTGTCCGCATGCTCGACGCAAAGGAAAAGCTCGGTTTCGGCCTCAATGAAAACGGGGCCATCGTTCCCCTCAACCGCGGCGCCGGCTATCATTACCGCATGGGCATCGACGACGATTTGAAATTCGGGAAAAACAGGCGCACCGGCCTCGACATCCTTGCGGAAACGTGGGATCTCGACTACCGGAAAGACGGATACGTTCTCGACCTCACGGAAGAGGAACAGGCTTTCTGTTCGGATGTCCGCCGCAGCCTGGGAATCCGTGACGGCGGTTTCACCGTCGGGTTCAACACGGGTTGTTCGGCGCTGTATCCGCTGAAAAAAATGACGGTCGACCAGCACGTCAGTCTGATCCGGGAAATCCATGCGCAGGATCCGGGTATCCGCATACTGCTTTTGGGCGGAAAAGAGGATGCCGAACGGAACCGCGAAATAAAACGGCTCGCCGGCAACGCCGCCGATGAAACGCCGGTGGACGAAGGACTGCGCAGGGGCATTCTCTACGAAAACTGCTGTGACCTGGTGGTGACCGGCGACTCGCTGGGCATGCACATCGCCATTGGATTGAAAAAAACCGTGATCGCCTGGTTCGGGTTGTCGTGTTGCGAGGAGATCGAGCTGTACGGGCGCGGGGAAAAGAGGCCGTCGAACCTCGACTGTTCGCCCTGCTGGAAAAAAACCTGCGGCGATCCGCTGTGCATCCGGCGACTCGATTTGAAGGACATCGCTTCGGCCGTCATGAAATACCGCCGGCTCCGCGCCGGAGGCAAAGGGAAATTCTGAGCATGCTGTCGGCCATCGTCATCGCCAGGGATGAGGAAAAAAACATCAGCGCCTGCCTCGAAAGCCTTGCTTTCGCCGATGAAACCGTGGTGCTTGTCGATGCGGAAAGCCGCGACCGCACCCGGGCCATCGCCGAAGCATCCGGCGCCCGCGTGTTTGTGCAGGAATGGAAGGGCTACGCCGAAACCAAGCAGATGGCGGTCTCGAAGACTTCGGGCGCCTGGATTCTCTGGGTGGATGCGGATGAACGGGTCACCCCCGAACTGGCGGAGGAAATCAGGCGGACGCTGGCGGGACGGCCGGACCGGGCCGCCTACCGCGTCAAGCGCAAGGCTTTTTTCCTCGGCAAGTGGATCAGGCACGGCGGATGGTATCCGGGCCGCGTGGCGCGCCTGTTCAAAAAGGACAGAGGCCGGTTCAACGGGGCCGAGGTCCACGAAGGCCTGGTCGTGGAGGGCGGGACGGGCGATTTGAACTCAGCCCTTCTGCACTACACCGATGATTCACTGGAACAGTATTTCAGGAAATTCAACGCCTACACAGGCCTCGCCGCGCTTGAAATGTCGCGGCGCGGCAAGGCGTTCAAAGCGGCCGACCTGTTCTTCCGCCCTTTCCACATGTTCCTGAAAATGTATGTGTTCCAGCTCGGATTTCTGGACGGCATGGAAGGATTCGTTCTGGCCGTCCTTTCGGCCCAGTACGCCATGGTCAAATACGCGAAACTGTGGGAGCTCCGCAGGGCGTCATGAAAAAGGCGAAACATTCTCCGGCGAGGCTGAAAATCAAGGATTGGCCTGAAGGCGAACGCCCGAGGGAGAAAATGATCAAGAACGGTCCCGGCGCCTTGAGCGACGGCGAGCTTCTGGCCCTGCTCATCGGCTCGGGAACGAATGGATGCACCGCCGTCGACGTCGCCAAAATGCTGATCGCCGGGGCGGACGGCCTTTCGGCCCTGGCATCACGGAACGTGCACGAATTCGGCCGGATGAAAGGCATCGGGCCGGCGCGGGCGGCCCGGATCGCCGCCGCGTTCGAGATCGGCAGAAGGGCCGCGTCATCGGGAGACCGGAAAGGCGCCCGGATGGCGCACCCGGAGGACGTGGCCAGAATGTACGGACCGCTGGTGAAAGATCTGGCGACCGAGGAATTCAGGGTGCTGCTTCTCGACGGCGCCAACCGCGTGGTGTGCGGCGAAAGGGTAAGCCAGGGAATACTCAACGCGAGCCTGGCGCATCCGCGGGAGGTTTTCAAGTTCGCGGTGGACCACCGCGCCGCGGGAGTCATATTGCTGCACAACCACCCCTCGGGCGAGGCCGCTCCGTCCGCCGAGGACAGGCGCATCACCGAACAGCTCAGGCGCGCCGGGGAGGATCTCGGCATTCCCGTGCTGGACCATGTCATCGTGGCGGGGAACGGGTATTTCAGTTTTGCCAAGGAAGGTCTGTTGAAACCGTAAAGGAGTCATGATGGAATTCGCTCAGGAAAAAATCGGCGACGTGCTGGTCGTGAGGCCGGCCGGGAGAAGCATCACCTCGCACGAGGCCCCGGATGTCAAAACGGCGCTGCTGGGCCTGCTGATGGGCGACTCGAAGAAAATTCTGCTGAACCTGGGGCGGGTGCAGAGCATGGATTCGACCGGGCTCGGCTCGCTTTTATTCGCCATCCGCCAGGCCGACCGGTACGAAAAGGACATCCGGTTCTGCGAGATGCAGCAGAAAGTGCTCTTTCTCATGCGAATCGCGCATCTCGACGACGTCATCGACGTGTATCAGACCGAGAAGGAAGCGTTGAAGGATTTCGAGGAGGCCTGAATCAGATGGCCGAACCACTTGCAGAAGAAGAGTTCATCAGAAACCTGCGGACGGAAGTTTTCGGACGGCACTCCTATTTTCTGGGAAGAATCGATTCGACCAACGCGTTTGCCAAACAGATGGCCGTGAAGGGGGTCCCTGAAGGGACTTTGGTGCTGGCCGAGGAGCAGACCGGCGGCCGGGGACGGTGGGGCCGGACATGGGAGTCCCCCGCGGGAAAAGGGCTGTGGTTTTCCATCGTGCTTTGTCCGTCGTTTCCCCCCTCGCTCCTGACCCTTCTGGGCGCGGTTTCGCTTGCGGCGGCTCTGGAAAACGGATTCGGCCTCAGACCCGAGCTGCAATGGCCCAACGACGTGATGATCAA
>JBFZEN010000201.1:0-18142 GCA_041306805.1 bacterium | reverse complement strand
CTTCAACTCCCATTACCCAGTACCATTATTTTTTCGCAACCCGAAACCCGTAACTTCTTATACCTCCTATGCCGACTCGACCATCAAGGTCACCGGTCCGTCGTTGTGTATCTCCACCTCCATCACGGCCTTGAACACGCCCGTCCGTACGTTCAGCCCTTCGGCCTTAAGCGCCTGGACGAAAATTTCATAGAGCCGGTTCGCCTCCTCGGGCGGGGCGGCCTCGGTGAAGCCGGGCCTTCTTCCGTGCCTGCAGTCGCCGTACAGCGTGAACTGCGAGACAACAAGAACGGATCCGCCGGTCTCGACCACGGAACGGTTCATCTTGCCCGCATCGTCCTCGAATACGCGCAGATTCGCGCACTTGTCCGCCAGCCAGCGGGCGTCGGCGTCCGAATCGCCGTGTTTCACGCCGAGAAGAATAACGAGCCCCTTCCCGATTTCGCCTGCGGATTTCGCTTCGACGGACACCCTTGCGCGGCTTACGCGTTGAACCAGCGCTCGCATGCTAATCCGAACCATTCATGAATATTTTCTTTTCTATTTGAGACGGATTCGGGCTAAACCTTCCCGAGAAAAACCGCCAGCAGCCCCAGCAGCATGTCCCCCTTCATCCACGCGGCCAATTTGCGCAGGTGTTTCGGCCCGGGGTTCGAAAACATCGACGCGATCACGAAAAGCAAAAAAGCGTCCACGCCCAGAAGCACGGTGACCAGGTAGGCTTTGCCGAAAATCCCGGCCGCGTAGGGAATCACGGTGGCCGCCATGAGGACGGCCATCACCAGGGCGGCCCACACCAGCGTGGCGTGAACGCCGTGCACGATGGGCAGGGTCCGCAATCCCAGGGCCCTGTCCCCCTCCAAATCCTCGGCATCCTTTATCATTTCCCTGGCCAGGTGGAAGAGAAAAGCGAATGTGCCGACCACGGCGGCTTCGCGGATCCGGCCCACGGCCAGCCCTCCGAAGACGAAAGCCATGCCTGAAACCAGGGCGACGGCGAGGTTTCCCCAGACCATGGTGCGTTTCAGCCGGTCACTGTACCAATACAGCAAAACGGACGACAGGACGGCGACCGAAAGACAGGTCGCATCGATCAGGGCGCCAAGCAGCACGCCGATGATGAAGCAGAGAATGGAAAACCGGTGCGCGGCTTTCAGCCCGACCATGCCTGACGGAAGCGGTCTTTCGGGTTTGTTGATCCGGTCGATGTCGACGTCGAAATAATCGTTGACCGCGTTCGCTCCGGCCGTAATGAAGGTCGCCGAAAAGCATGCCAGAAGCAGCCTGGCCAGCGGCTGAACCGTTCCCGTCACGGCCCCGCCCATGAAAATGGAAACAAAGGCGATGGCCAGGTTGACCGGGCGCGTGAGAAGAATATATCCTTTTGGCGTATCCACGTCAGATAAAATAAACGAAAATTGCGGAAAATGCAATATAAAATAACTGGATGGATGACATGTTTCAAGTCGCAAGTGACAAGTTCCAAGTTGCGATAATAAACAGCACTCAATCGACAGGAATCGGCAGGCGGTATTCAAAACCGGGAACCTTTTCGCCTTCACGCCCATCAACCGGACCGCTGCAGATGGGTGAATGGCGCTTACCGCCGGATCTACGACATCATTTCGAGTAAGTCATTTTCCTCGAATCCACGTACCGGGTTGCGCCGTTCCCGGTTTCCAGACGAACCAGGTATAATCCCGACGCCATTGGCATGCCGGTTTCATCCGTACCGTCCCAGGTGACCGCGTACGTTCCCGCGGACCGCTCTTCATGAACCAGAGTGCGGATTTTACGCCCCTGGGAGGTATAAACGCGCAGTTCAACGAAGGCGGGAGTCGTCAGATGGTATCGGATGGAAGTGGAACCGTTGAACGGATTCGGGTAGCTGGGCAGGAGCGCGAACGCGCGCGCGCCGGCCGCGGCCGGCCTTTCGGCCTCAACGGCGGTGCCCGGAATCAGCTGGATCAGCTCGATCCCCTGGCCTGTGCCCAAATTCCGGGAGTAGCTCTTGTCCGCGGCGTTGTTCCAATGTTCGTGCACGCCCAGGCTCGAGATGGGCGTGCCGTCGTTGTCGGGGTCGTAGTTCAGTCCGGCCGGCCACAAGGATGAAGTGGCGGCCTGATGCAGATAGTCGTCCGCGCCTTCCATCTGGGGAAAGCTCGATTTGCCGCCCTTCCCCGTGAATTCCGCTTTCAGAAAATCGTAGCCCACCGACTCGATGGCCACGGGGTCGAGGGACATGAAAATGGACGAGGTCCATCCGTCGTTGAAGGGCGCCATCTGCCAGCGGTCCGGTTCGTCGATCTCGTTGTCCGATGTCCACAACGCGTCGAGCAGGTAGAGCAGGTTCTTCTGGCCCAGAAGCGGATGCCCCATCAAATCAACCTGAACCCGGTAGAGCCCGTAGCCCGGCCGGTTGGCCTGGCCCTGGTTCTGCGTCGCCACGAGGCCCTTGTGCAGGTGCGAGGCATCGCTCCGCGTATGCGATCCGAAGTGGTTTTTCGCGAACATGGTCACGCCCGCGTACCCGTGCCCCTTCAGGGTGGGAAGGTTGATAAGATATGCGGCGTCGGTATAAACCGTATACAGCCTGTCGCTTTGAACCGAAGAACCGAGCACGGACCCGCGGTCCGAATAGAAGATCTGGGGGGATGCGCTCGCCACCGTCTGAACGCGCGATTTCTCGGCGCCGTAATCATGGTCGAGGTAGTTCACGTCCGGAAATTCCGCGTGCCACAAGTCATGGCAGTGTTTGTACACGTGCCGTATGGGGTCCCCCACGAATATGTCCTTTTCCGCGACGCCGGCCGTCTTGACGAGCTGGCGCAGAACCGAGAGCACGAGCTGTGGAGATGTTTCCGATATTCCGTAATAGGCGTTGTTCACGACGGACAGGTCATTCGTGTTGATGTTGCCGCCCCACGAACTGGTGCAATTGGTCTTGATCATGATTTTTTCACCGGTCTGGTAACCGGCCTTGCCTTTGCCCGCTTTCTCATTGTGGAACCGGAACAGGGCGTCCCACGCCGCCCCCGGGCTGGCCTGCCCGCTGATGGACTGCAGGGCGCCGGTGACCATTTTATCGATGAAGGCCTGGTCGTTGTTCTCGGCCATGAACCATCCGTGGCCGTAATTATCGGGATCGCAGTGGTCGTTGGTGGCATTGCCGTCGTATACCCAGACCACCCGTCCGGGATAGATGCCGACGGGTGTTCCGACGGGCGTATTCGCGGGAAACGGGTCCGCCGCCGTCCCTGCGCCTGCGGGCTGATCCATCCGCGTCATTGTCCAGAGGCCGGCCAGCAAACCCGCGGCAATGCACAGTGCCGATAGGGCGTAACGGGCCTGGAACCACCTCAGCCTGGCCTTGCGGAATGCGGCGACCGCGACCGCCAGACCCGCGAGATAGGCGATGAAACCCGAGGCGAGAGGCGCGGCCACCTTCATGCACGGATAGGCCGCCCGGCTCGGTTTGGGAAGGACGCGTATCAGGACCCAGATCAGCGACGTCAATCCCGCAAAGAGAATAAAACGGCGGCATCGCTGGTCGCCGTTTATCACCTTACCCGTTTTCGGACAAACAGATGAAAACGGTTTCATTTTCCGGTTCTTCGATAAGTTCATGGACGCCTCATTGATAATTATGTCCCATTTTCAAAACCATCGTTTTCCGTGCTTTCGATCGGCGTGTCATTTTCCGTGGTATTTGACATATTGCATGCGGGACGGAAAACCTATTTCAACAGCAGCATCCGTTTGCGGTCGGCGAAATCTCCCGCCTTCAGCCTGTAGAAATAGATGCCGCTCGCCATGTTCTTCGAATCGAATACCGCCTCATGGCTCCCCGCGGGCAGCCTCCTGTGGACGAGAACGGCAACGGGACGTCCCGTCACGTCGAATACCTCCAGCACGACGCGGGCGGGTTCAGCCAGGGTGTACCTGATTTTCGTCTCCGCGTTGAACGGATTGGGGTAATTCTGCATCAGCGCGCATTGCGCGGGAACGTCGCCCCGATTCTCCACGCGAGATGGGATGACGGCGTTCGGAACGGCGAGGTAATCGAGATACATCCAGCCCCAGAACAGCTCGATCTGGATTGTGTTGTCGCCCGCGGCCAGGCCGACCGTCAGCTTCTTTTCCTGCCATTTCTTGACGGCGCCGTCGAACATGATCGTGGTTGCGCGCACTCCGTTGATGTTGATGTACTGGCCCTTGGGGGTGTTGTAGTTCAGGTTGTACCCGAACGCGATTTCGTATTGGCCTGCCGCCGGCACACCGACCAGCTTCCATGCGATCGTTCCCGTCTGTGTGGCTATGTCCACGAAATAACCGTTGCTCGCGGCCGCATCGCTGCGGACGCTCATGCCCGATCCGGTCCTTGTGGAGGCCTCCGCCTCGATGCGGGTCATGGACGGTTTGCCGATCGTGACCGGCACCGGGCTGGAAATCCGCTGATGGCCCTTGTCGTCCGTGGCCACGGCCGTCAGGATATGCCTGCCGGCCGGCGGATTCGTCCACTCGAGCGTGTAGGGCGGGGCTTGCACCTCCCCGATTTTCATCGTATCCGAGGCGAAGAACGCCACCGACACGACGGTTCCATCGCCGTCCGACGCCTCGGCGGCGAGAGTCACGCCGGCGTTCTCGGGCAACATGGATCCGGATACCGGGCTGGTGATTCTCACCACGGGCCAGTCTCCGCCGATGCCGAGCACGTCCACGTCCTCCCGATGGGCGTCCCAGAGCGACTGCATCCCAGCGAGCATCTGGGCGGGTTGCGAGACCGCGTTGTCCGTCCAGGACCAGGCCAGGGCGCCAGCGTAGCCGCCCGAGTACAGAACCTCGTACAGGCGGTCCAGCGGAACGCCAAAGGCGTCCTTCATGTGGAATTCCGCCACAACCAGGGGTCTGTCCAGCCCCCAATACGATTTGGAATGACTGAACGGCGAAAGCGCCATGCCGTTTCCCTCGTACCAGTGGACTGAGTAAAAATCGAGGATTCCCAGGCTGTCCCCGCCGGCCGCGATCAGGCGTTTGTCCGTGTAGTAATTCGTGCAGCCTTCGACGTCGGTCTGGGCCTTGAACGACCAGGTGCCGTTCGTCACCAATGTTGCGGAATCGGCACGATGGATGGCCCCGGCACACCGGTTGACGAACCTCTGGATGGAAGCCATGGGAACGTGCCCGGTGCTGGACCACCCCAGTTCGTTGCTCATGCCCTCCGGCTCGTTGAATATCTCCCAGGCGATGATGCCGGGATGTCCCTTGAGCGCCTGCACCATGGGGACCAGGGCATTGTCGATATACGACCGGGTGAACGCAGAATCGGTCAGCAGCGCCCTGGAACGGGCGATGAACGCGTCTCCGTGCGTCTTTTCCATCATGTTGAACGACCAAAGGCACAAAATCAGGCCGACCTCCCTTTCCCAGGCCAGATCGAGTATGGCCTTCAGATCCTCGATCGCGCCCTCCCCCGGCCCCGTGACCGCCGCGTCGCCGAACTCGGGCGTGTTCGCCCCGCTCGTATGGAGCCAAAGCCTCATCGCGTTTCCGCCGTGGTCGTGGAAATTCAGAAGGGTGGAGGCGAACGTGTTCAAATCGGTGTGCCCCGGTCCGATATCGTGCGCGAAACTGATCCAGGCCAGGTTCGCGCCGCTCATAAACAGGTCCTGGCCGTTGGTCCTGATTCGATTGTCCTGCGCCGGTGTCCGGAGAGCCATCCCCATGGCCAGCGCAATGATCCAGGTGGTGCTTCTTTTTCCCCAAAAATTTGCCATGCGTTTCATAGGTTGAGTTCTCCGGTCAAGTGCCATTTTATTTCAGTTGAACGGCCGGCCACTGATCATCATTCCAGCCGCTGCACCAACGGGTACTCATGTTGCCGTCGACGGCGCAGCCCGGACCTGCGGGAAACAGCCCCGTCTCGGTGGATGAGGCGGTCGCAGTCCGGTTCAGGGGCCGGTTGATTTCCAGTGGCTGCGACACAAAAACATCGGCCATTTCTGCAAGTTTTACTTTTTTTGAATCCGATCGCGGGAACCTCGGTTCCCTTGAGCGTCATCTCTGATCCCGCCGACGTTTTCCATGTGACCGTGGCCGATTCGCCCGGGGCAACTGCGTCTGAAGAGGCTTTGAACGCCAGAATGGTGCCCGCAGGCAGCCGGTCTCGGGTCCATGCCCCGCTCCGAGACCTCGAGCGATCGAAGGCGCTCTTCTCGCTTATCCTTAAAAACCGTTCCCTGAGATATCAAAATGGGGGTTTTCCCGGAGCTTGGCTCAGACGGATGTTTCTATCTTTCTGACGGATTTTCTTTCTATTAATTTGACGGGCACGACGGTTGTGGTGGTCTGTTCATTGGTTTCTCTCTTGATGATCCGCAACAAGATACGCACTGCAATGGAACCCAGTTCCTCCTTATACACGCGGATGGTCGTCAGCGGAGGCAGACTCATTTTGGACAGTTCGATGTCGTCGAAACCGATGATACTGATGTCGTCGGGTATTCTCATTTTCATCTCGTGAATGGCCTGGTATCCGTAAATGGCGTTGATATCGTTGGCTGCAAATATGGCCGTCGGTTTTTCATGGGTCATCAATTTTCTGACGTGATCGTACCCTTTTTCGTTACCTCCGGTCTTTACCAGGTTCTCATTCACGTCAATTCCGTTGTATCTCATGGCTTTTTGATATCCTTCGTAGCGCTGATTGAAACTCATTCTGGCCAAATCGCCCGAAATGAAGCCGATACGCCTGTGTCCCGCGTTGATGAGGTATTGCGTGGCCATGAACGCGCCGTGCTCGTTGTCGATGAGAATTTGGTTGAAATTGGACATGCTTTCTTTCGGATCCACGAACACAGTGGGAATATTCTTTTTGATAATGGTATCCAATAACGGGTTGTCGAAAATGCCGACCAATATGAGGCCTTCCACCTGCCTCTCGCGCACCATTTTGGGCATCTGGTCGGAAGACTTGTTGTACATGATTTGCAGGATCAGGTTGAAATTGTTAATGGCGATCTCGGCCTCGATGCCCTCGAGGACCTTTGAGAAAAACGGGTTTCCGGAGAGCGGGGATGCAAACCGGCTGAAAACGACGCCGATATTCTCGGAATACCTGTTTTTCAGGCTTTTGGCGAATGCATCGGGGCTGAACTGCAGTTCCTTCACGATTTCCAGTATCTTGCTTTTGGTAACCAGGCCGATGTCCGGGCGGTTGTTCAGCGCTTTCGACACCGTGGCCTGTGAAACCCCGGCCAGCTTGGCAATGTCTTTAATGGTGAGCATCATGTTCCTTTATGGTCTGCATGACCGTCAGGCCGATTTTCGTATGATCAATTCCGTTTTGAGCACCTTGTGCACGGGCTGCGCGCGGTGCGACGTGTCCCGGATCTGGTTGAGCAGAAGCTCGGCCGCGGTCTTCCCGATCTCATACGCCGGCTGCCGCACCGTCGTCAGCGGCGGCTCCATGATCTCGGCCATCGGATTGTCCGTGAAACCCACCACCGCGATGTCGTCCGGTATCCGGTACCCCTTCTTCTTCAGCGCGATCATCGCCCCCATCGCCACCGGGTCGTTCACGCAAAACAGCGCGTCCGGCTTGGCCTGCGCCTTCTCCAGCAGCCGCGTCGCCGAATCCGTCCCGTCCTCCTCGTTCAATCCCCCGCGTACCACCCATTCACCGCAAAAAGACATCCCGTTCTTCTCCAGCGCGTCCCGGTATCCCTCGTAACGCAGATTCGCGATCGACAGCGTCTCGGGGCCCCCCAGGTGCCCGATGCACTTGTGGCCCTTCCCGATCAGGTATTCCGTCGCGTGGAACGCCCCGTCGTAGTCGTCCACCACCACCGTCGACACGTCCACCCCCGTGCACACCCGGTCGAAAAACACAAGCGGAATGCCGCCCTTCTTGAAACGCGAAAACTGGTCGGTGTTCGTCGTCGTGCTCGAAACCGATATCAGCAGCCCGGCCACCCGGTGAGAGATCAACACGTTGATGTTGCTCATCTCGCGCTGAACGTCCTCGTTCGACTGGCATATCATGACCGTGTACCCGGCCTGGTAGGCCACGTCCGTGATGCCGGCCATGATGGACGCGAAAAAGTAATGCTTCA
Source organism: bacterium (assembly GCA_041306805.1). Taxonomy (GTDB): domain Bacteria; phylum Zhuqueibacterota; class QNDG01; order QNDG01; family DTFT01; genus JBFZEN01. The sequence goes on along the minus strand of JBFZEN010000201.1, from coordinate 10,028 downwards.
CCTGCGGAACGACCACCCCGATGATCATCGACTGCTTCTGCTGAAGGCTCTTGGCGATGGTGTTGGGGTGGTAGTCCATCTCGCGGGCCACGGCCTGAACCCTGTCCTTGGTCTCGCGGCTGATGTCCGGATGGTCCGAAAGCGCCCTCGATACCGTGGATGTCGACAGATCGAGATTCCGGGCTATGTCTTTGATGGTCGCGTGTTTCATATGATATCGGAGATTGTATAAAAGGAAGGGATTTGGCCGTTTTCAGCCGTCTCTCTCCGCGCTTAAAACAACGTCAGACAGATTGTCCGGTAAATTTTCATGGCCCATCCGGCTTCGGACGTAAAAATATCGCTAAAATGAATCCGGATTGGAAATTAGCTGCAAACGATACCGCAAACGTTTGCAATCTAATAAAAATATTTAATCTTGTCAAGTGAAATTTACAGGTTTTAATGAATTGGTAAAAACTTCTCTTCAATTTTGAGATTGAATTGGTTGAAAAAAATGTCAAAAATGATCAGATATGCTCAGAGAATCAATCAAATCCATGGTTCTTGAGGCGAAGAATAATACAATTCAGTAAACAACAACCCCCGGTCAATGCCACGACCGAAAGTTCATGGTCGAACGCCAATTGGGGGTTATTTATAAGAGAGGAATTAAGCCCGGCTTATCATGGAGCCGGTTGCCAAGCACCTTCGATCGAACTGGTTTCTTCCATCGAATCCGCTTCGGCTCCAACATATTTGGCTTTTTTCATGCGGTCCGTGCGGTACGCCGCCTTGACGAGATTCTGCGGCCGTTCGGTGATTGGTTCAGCGATGAGTTCCGGGATGTTGTAGGTGAAAAGGCAGTGATCATAAAACGACGGGTCCTCCTGCGGAAGGACAAACGGTTTGGACACCGATCCGTCTTTATCCATGCGTGCAAAGTAGGGACGGGAATGAATGCCATCTTCCCGTTTGCTGCTGAATACGAACCAGGATCCATTTTTTGACCACGAATGGTAACTTTCAGTTTCGCGGCTGTTTATTTCCAGGCGGCGCACTTTTTGGGACGGCAATTCCATCAGGTACAGGTCGCTTCCCGGCCGGTATATCGAAAAATTGCCGTATTCGCATTGGCAGAAGAGCATGAATCGACCGTCAGGAGAAATCCTTGGATGCGTGGCGCTCAGGCCCGTTTTAGCCGATGCGATAACCGTTTCCAATCCGCTGAACGAGCCGGTTGCGGGATCGAATGACACTTTCATGACGTCATACAGGATCTTCCGGTAAGTGTGGCGCTCAAAAAAAGCGACAGTGTCAAATACCGCTGCGCTGCAGAAATACAAAGTCCTGCCGTCCGGCGTCCAGGCAGGATAGGTTTCCAGACGGCGTTTATCGGCAATCAGGGGAGATGAGGTGATGGTTCCGCTTTCTGCGTCGTAAAGGATGAGGTCTGAGGCAAGGTCGTAGACGTCGCGGTTCTCGCCGGCCATATGGACGAATTGCTTGACCTTCATCGTCGCGAATGCGATGTACCGGCCTTCCGGATGCCACGCGGGATACGCGGCGGGGGTTTTATTGAATTCCGTCTGCGTGTGAACCATCACGGTTTTTCCACCCGATGTGAGCAGCATGCCCGTCGCCGGCGCGCGCCTGAGATGGATGATCCAATTATCGGACCGGTTGTTCAAGAATGAATGGCAATTAACACAGCCGTCATTCAGCACACCATTGTCCAATATTGTCTTTTGGTCGAAGTTGCCGATGTTTCTCTGGATGATGCGCATTTTCTTCCATAAAACATAGATAGGCGGTATCATGCGATACACCAGATAGCCGTCGATCTCCTCCTCTGCGATCCCGTTGCGGATGGGTTCGAAACGAAGCCATTGGTTTTGTGAATCACGCACGGAGACGGTGAAACGGATCTCCTGTCCCCTGTTTTGCATGAGCAGTTTTCTCCATTGTGAAACTGGAATCCTGATTGCCGGTTCCGTGCTTCGCACGATGATGGGTTCGCCTTTTGCACCTGTTATTTCAACGAGATAACGGCTGGCTTTTTCCTGAATGACAAAGTTCAAGGGCGCGATGTTAGGCGGGATCACGACGCCGGAGTAGTCGGGCTCGATGCGGAGAGGCTTTCCGGCCTCACGTATTTCCGAAATGGGTGCCTTTCTGCATGACAGACAGCATCCCCATAGGGTGATGCCAATACAGAAAATGGTTCGGGTTGCACGTGTTTTCATCGGATTCCTCCACCCTTCGCATCCTTAGCGGTGCCGGGGCCATAGAACATGTAATACCAGTACGTGTCTCCGAAGCGCTGTCTGAGATTGATTTCAGCCATGGTTCGATCTCCGCGGTATTTTCCCAGGGCCTGGTTGAAATCGCGGAAGCGCTGCATCGTTTCCGGGCGGATGTACTTGAATGCAGCGGGCATGTCCCGTTTTCCGCTCACCGCCCACAATCCCAGAAGGGCTTCGGCCACGTGTCTTGGAATGGCCTGGTAGCCGATACGGTTCAGCGAGGCCAGGCGCGTGTGCAGGCCTCCCAGCTTCCGGGAGAGAAGCTCGTGGGCCACCCGGTATTCGAAGGCCATTCTGTTGCTGGAATTGATCTTCAACAGCGTGTCCAATTCGGTCATGGGATGGTCGCTGTGCACGATGAAATCCTTTTGAATCAGCATCGAGCGGCCATAGGCCACAAGTTCGTCTCCGGCGGCCAGCGTGGTGTCGCTGAAATAATCCCTGAACTGTTTTGCCCAGTCTTTAAAGAAAAAGGTTTTATCAAGCACGTTCAGGCAGCGTTGTGCGGAACGAAAATCTCGACTCACAAAATTGACCACAACCATCCGTTTTAGAATCCACGGCGTTTCGCCGTCGGTGGAGACGGCCTCGTAAGCCCAATGGCGCGACTCGTTGATCGAGCCGAGATCCCAGCAGAAATCGCTTTCCTGCAGCGGCGCCGAAAAACGGTATGTTCTCGGCAGAATAAGACCGTCGACCCCATGGATCTGCGGATAGGCGAACATATTCTCCAAAAGCTGGTTCGTGTGGTACAGCGCTCGGTTGGTCTGGAACGCCACCTGAAGCAGGTCGGACCGTTCACGCGCCGAGAAAAGGAGCAATTCCTCCCAGTGCTCGTGACGGGCGTCGTATTCCACGCGCAGCAGGGTGTGTGATCCCTTTTTAAACGACGCCAGGGCCGCCGTCGCCGCGAGGGCGAAAAGAATCAAAGTCCGCAGTGCGAATGAAAGCCATGTCTTTTTCAGGAACAGTTTTTTTATCGATGCGGGAAGCCGGATGGGCGGCATTCTGTACGCGCAGAAGAAAAGGAGATAGAATCCATACAACAGGCCCGCGGCTAAAACGGGCCGGGTGAACGCCTTCTGGAAAAGGGAAAGCTGAAGAGTTGCCTGTTCCGTGCTGAGCAGGAACAGGATTTTTTTTGAAAAGGCCGGTATGGCTGCGGCTATGAGAAGGACAAAGACGCCCAGGGGCAGACGCTTCCTTGAAAATGCTTCATGCAGGGCGCAGAGCAGCGCAAAGAGCAGAAGGGCGCCCGCGGCGGTATAATAAAGAATGCACGCCAATAAAACAAAAGAAGCCGCGCTCAACAGTACCGTCCGGTTGAACCGGATTTGGACGAGAAAGGCAAAAAGCGAAAGGATCAGGGCCAAAGTGACAGACAGCGGATGCGTGTACTGGCTGTGGAATACGAGAAGCAGAATCGCCGGGACGAGATGGAAAAGCGGGGGGGGCGGTATGCCGGGACGGATGGAAGCCGTCCACGCGCGCGTCAGCCGTGCACCGGCCCAAGCCGCGGCAGTCAGGATCAGCGCGCCCGGCAGTACATAATAGAAAAACTGTGAAAGCAATGCGGAAGCGTATTCAAGCAGTCCCCCGGGTCGAGACAGAAATCCTCGAAAAAAATCTGATCCGGTCAGAAAAACCGGATCCTGTCTCTGGTAAATCAGGCCGGGTTCAATGCGAAGCCATATATATAGAAAATAACAGATGAAAAAAACGGCTTCGAGGATGAGATCCGGAAGTTTTTCTTTCCAGGCGGACGGATGGGGGGTGGTCATGCCTTGGTTCTCCAAATCAGGTTTTTGGGAAAGCAGGAATCACCGTAATTTATGGAAATTAACGGTCCGGGTCAAGTGCGGGATGAAAAGAAGTCGCAGGTTTCAAGCCGAAGGTCTTCGATTGCATGTGACAGGATCGTTTCGGGTTCAGAGTTCCGGGTTCCGGGAACCAAGCACCCGGATTGGTAGGATGGGCCCGTGGCCCATCCCCTCCAAACCCCTCGCGGTTCCGCTAAAAAAATATCGTGCTTTATGATTCAGGAAAAGAATGTTCCAGGTTTCAAAGAACAGGTTATAAGAGAATTCCGAATTCCGAGAATCCCGTACCAAATGCCCAGAGCTCAGATCATTGATCTTCGGTTCCCTAAAGGGACTTGCAGCCTAAAGGACCTCTGAGAAGTAACGAATTTGCATATTTAAAAAGCATCATACAACAAAGGTAATTCAGTAAAAAAAAGCCTGCGGCCCCTGGCGGGACCGCAGGCGAAAAAATCAGCAAAAAGCCGATCGATCAGGCTTTTAGCCGTTTACTTCATCAGCGTCATCTTGTTCGTGTAGACCTTGTCGCCGGCCTGCAGTTTGTAGAAATAGATACCGCTGGTCAGTTTCTCGGCCGAGAACGGAACCTGGTGAATGCCGGCGCTCTGAACGCCGTCCACCAGAACCGCCACTTCCTTGCCCATCAGGTCGTACACCGCCAGGCGCACCTTGCCACTCGACTTCAGCGTGTAGGCGATGGTGGTGACGGGGTTGAACGGGTTCGGATAGTTCTGCGCCATGCGGAAATCCTTGGCGATCTGGGCGGGTGCCTCTTCGACGCCGGTGGTGATGAAATTGGCGCTCAGGAAGGCCGTTCCCCAATGGCCCGGAACCTGCCACGAGTCGTCGCCGCTTTGCAGCCACCACTTGCCGATGGACTCGCGGACCTTGCCGTCGTCGTTGTCGTCGATCTGGGCTTCGAGGCCGATCTTGGTGTCGGCCACGGGTTCGAGCTTCAGGCTCTTCAGCGGGAGCAGCATTTCAACCGTGTAACCCATGACGGAGTCCACATCGGCTATTTTGTACTTCGCGCCCGTGGTGTCGAACCAGGCGGCGGGACCGACGAGTTTCCACCATTCCCTGTCTTTGAACAGGTACTTGACCGTGAGCTGGATGTCGTTCTTGCCGTCGAACGCCGCGGCTTTGCTGTTGTCGGCGTCGACGTAAATTTCAACGGCATCTCTTTCCCAGTCCAGGGTCGCAGCGGACGTTACCGATTCGTCCCACACCTGGAAGAAGGCGTAGAGGTTGTTGTCGTCATACGCCAGGTAGGTGCGGAAGAAGTTATCGCTGTAGTCGTCGGGCTGAATCGAGCCGTTGACGAACACGTTCTCGGTGAGTTGGGTCGCGTTCGTATACAGGGCGTCGAGTGCGCCGTCGATGACCGGGGCGGTCTTGGTTTTCAGGATTTCAAGCTCGGTGGTGACCATGCGGTCGCTCAAAATGCCGGTTCCCCAATGGCCCGGAACCTGCCATGAGTCGTCGCCCGATGCCAGCCACCACTTGGAGATGGATTCGCGGACCTTGCCGTCGTCGTTGTCGTCCTGCTGAAATTCAAGGCCGATCTTGGTGCCGGCGACGGGTTCAAGTTTCAGGCTCTTCAGGGGGATGCTTGCCTCGAACCAGTAACCGGACATGGTCGTCGAATCGTCCTTGAATTTGTATTTCGTGCCGACCGTATCGAACCAGGCGGGAGGTCCGACCAGTTTCATCCACTCCCTGTCCTTGTACAAATATTTGAAAACCATCTGGATGTCGTTCTTGCCGTCGAAAGCCGCGGCTTTGCTGTTGTCGGCGTCGACATAAATTTCAACGGCGTCTCTTTCCCAATCCAGGGTGGCTGCTGTGGTGATGGCTTCATCCGCCGTGTAGAACAGGATGTACAGGTTGTTGTCGTCATACATCACCTTGTGCCAGCCTAACAGGTCGCCGAATCCGTCCGGCACCACGGTGCCGTTGACGTAATAATTCTGGAAATTCGCGTCCAGGGTTTTCCAGACGGCGTCCATGTTGCCGTCGATGGTCGGGACGATCGTCGTCTTCGGCACTTCGTACAGATCGCCGTCGAGGATTTTCGCCGAAACCATACCGGCCGTGAAAACCAGGCACAATGCCACAAGCAACACTTTTTCGAATGATCTCATTTTCCTCTCCTTGCTTTAAGGACTGTGTGGAATGCATCGAATGTCGTCAAATCGGTGCTGCCGATCCTTTTCTTCTTTACGAAGTTATTGAAGCCCGCCCCAGAAGAAAAGGATATTGCAGAAGAAACTTGAAATGGAAGGCAAGCTTCATCCTCTTCACCTCCTTTCTATTCATGTTTTTTGATTAGGGTACAAACTCACTGGAAACAGTTACTTATAGTCGACTGTGTCTGCTTTTTTATTTAATTTGGGGAATTTAAACATCTGTTGCGGGGTATCAAACGATCCCGCAAACGTTTGCAATCTACAAAAAAAATTTTTCCTTGTCAAGTGAAATTTGGCTTTCTTTCATTTTTCCCCCCTGTAACTGTTCTTTCGCCCGTTCACTACTGGCATCAGACTTTCGCCGAAACATTCCATGATTATAATATTTTAAGAGTGTGATTCATCGCGCCCGTTGATTGATCTTCAAATCATGACCATGTCCCGACAGGCCACAGGCCTTGGTTTGAGAACCAATCGGAACATAGACGCCTTCTTTTTCATGAGCACCGCATCCATTTACGGATTGACATCATTCATTTTTTCAATTACCTTTAAAAACCGGAAACACATCAATGGACATGGAAAGACAACGAGTCTGAGGGAACGAATCTATTCATGGTTTTTTACGTAGAAGATGACAAGGGGACAACACATCCATACCATTAAGGAAAGGAACCATCCATGAAACGCAAATCCATCGCCACCGCCGCCGCGGCCGCCCTGCTGGCCGTCTCGGTCCTGTCCGCGCAGACTTCGCAGCCGGCCAAACCCGACACGACAAAAAAAGCCGTCGCCGTCCAGCTGACCACCGTGGAGCCTTTCGATTACTGCGCCGTGGAAATGACGGGAGACTTCATGAAGCACGGGGAAGCCTTCGAAACCATGTACTCCGAGGTTTCGGCGCAGGGGCTGCAAATCAAGGACGCGCCATTCGGCGTGTATTACAACTCGCCGGACCAGGTTCCCATGGAGCAGTTGAAATGGGAAGTCGGCCAGGTCATGGACGTGAAAATGGAACTCAAGGCCCCGCTGACGCTGAAACGCTGGGAGTTCACCACCTTGGTGTCCGCGGAATACAACGGCCCCTTCAACTCGCCTGAAATGGGAAATGTGTACCAGGCCATTTTTTCCTATATCGGCCAGAACGGATACGTCCCGGCCGGCCCCATGATGGAAACCTTTTTGAACATGCCCGACACGGCGGCCGACGGCGGATGGGAAGGGCACGTTAAAATATCGGTTCCAGTTCAAAAGGGTCCGGCGAAACAGAAATAGTCACGGGGTGCAGGTTTCAAGTCAGGGAATCGGATAATCGCGGGGATGCAACTGCGGTCACGTGCAACCTGTAATCGAAGACCTTCGGCTTGAGACATGTAACCCGAAAAAGTATAATTGCTCAATGAATACAGATCCCTTAGACAACGAAACCATCCGCACCATTTACGCCCGGCACAGCATCCGTCTGTTTGAGGAAAAGGACGTTCCGGAAGAGGACATCCGGACCATACTGAAGGCGGCCAATGCCGCGCCTTCGGCGCACAACCAGCAGTCGTGGCGGTTCATGCTCGTGCGCGGAAAAAAGAAGGAGGAAATGGTGCGCCTGATTTCTTCCGCGGCGGGGTCTTTTCCGCGGCCCGCGTCGGTGCTGCTGCGCATGGCCGCCCGCACCATCGCCTCGGCGCCCGTGGTGATCGCCGTGGCCAATACGGGCGAGTTGATCAGGCACGGCGGGGAACTGTTCAAGATACACAAAGAAGCCTCCCTCGATTTTTTCAGGACCATGGAAATCCAGAGTTCCGCGGCCGCCGTCGAAAACCTGCTTCTGGCGGCCACGTCGCTGGGGATGGCTTCGGTATGGCTGGGAATACTCTTTCTGATCAAGGACGACGTGCTGGCGCTTTTGGGCGAGTCGAGCGGCGAATTCATGGCCGTGGTGCCGGTCGGGTACGCGTCCAGGGAATCACGCGGGCCGCTGAAGAGGCCGCTGGAGACGATCGTGAAGGTGGTGGAGTGAAAACCGTCGGGCTGGCATTGGGCGGGGGAGGTGCGAGGGGGCTGTGCCATGTGGCTTTCATCAGGGCCCTGGAAGAGATGGGTCTGAAGGCCGCGGTGGTGTCGGGCACCAGCATCGGCGCCATCGTGGGCGGTTACTACGCCGCGGGCCGGACATCGCGCGACATGGAGAAAATCATCGACGGCATCAATTTCAAGAACGTCTCGAAGTTGATCGACATCTCCCTGTTCCGCAACACCGCTTTCATCAAGGGAAAACGGATTGAGGCATTTTTCGATGAAACCATACCGGTTGACCGTTTCGAAGACCTGGTCATCCCCCTGAAGGTGGTGGCGGCCGATTTCTGGCGCAGGGAGGAAGTCGTCTTCGATTCGGGTCCGCTGATTCCCGCGATCCGGGCGAGCATGTCCATTCCGGCCCTGTTCGAGCCCGTGCAATTCGGAGGCCGCGTGCTGGTGGACGGCGGCCTGACGAATCCGGTTCCCTACGACGTCATCAGGAACGCCTGCGAACTGCTGGTCGCCGTCGATGTTTCCGGAACGCGGACAATCAATGCGCGCAGCCCTCTGCCGACGCGGTTCGAGAGCGTGGCGTCGACCTTCGACATCATGCAGGAATCCATCATCGAAAGCAAGCTCCGCGCGTCCCGCCCCGACATCGTTGTCAAACCCGAATTGAGGGACGTCCGCCTGCTCGATTTCCACCGGGCGGAAGAGATTCTCGCCGGCGTGAAGCGCGACGTGGAACAGTTCAAGCGCGACCTCGACGCGCAGATCCGGAAAAAGAGGAAGCGGTTCGGTTGGTTCTGAAAACGCGGGAAAACAAGCCATCCGAATATCCGCCGCTTGATTGCCTCCCCCCTATGATACTTCTTGACAATTTCTTGATTATTTATAATATTGTGGCTGATTAATATCCGATCAGGGCCATTTTCTGGGCAGTCCGCCGATGAAATTCTTTTTCTATTCATTCTGTATATTCCTGTTGTCTTTATGCGCAATCGCTCCTGTGAACTCCCAGCAGATTGGAAGCCGCGCGTTCGAGAACATCGCCTTCAAACTGGATGTTTCCAAATATGCTCCGGAAAGCCCCGTGGAGCCGTCGAAGGCATATATACTGGATTCCTTCAAATCATACATCGAATTCAACCACGGGAAAATCGATGCGGACGCATCCGGTAACCATGAGATTTACCTGAAACTGGTGTTTTCAAAATTCACCACCAAAAAATTTTACGGTTCATATCTGACCGAGGTTGACGTCAACTACTTCCTGTATGACGACGTGAATAAAAGCAATCTGGATGAAAACGTCATCAGTATCTCATGCGAAGGGGAAAGCCAAGGTCTGTCGAAATCGGATGCGATGCGGGATGTCATCAAAAGAATATTTACAAATAACCACTTGACCAATGCTCTGGAAGGTTTGAAGTCGGGATCGGACAACCGATATGCCCGTGCCATGGACAAATTGTCGTTCGCATTGTTCGATGATTTCACGGGAAAATTCGGTAGCGGCGACCCGATCCGAATCGCCTTCACCGGATTCACCGGCGAGAATGTCAGGTCATATTCCAGCCTGTTTACCGCATCCCTGAAAAAATATTGGTCCAAGGGCAATATCAGAATATACTCGAGGGAAGAACTCGACGTGATCCTCAATGAACGATCGCTTCATCTGTCGGGTCTGATCGATGAAAAAACGGCGATTGAAATCGGAA
>JBFZEN010000200.1:0-6976 GCA_041306805.1 bacterium | reverse complement strand
AGTATTGCCATGTTCAAAAAAGCTGCGATTGCCATTCTCGCGCTGCTGCTCGCGGCGTCGGCCCTGGCCCAGGCCAAGAAACGGGTGGCCGTGTTTTCGTTCGAGGATAAAACGGATCATTCGTACCACTGGTGGGACGGCCGGGGTCCCGGCGAGGGCATGGCCGACATGCTCACCACCGCCCTGGTGAAAGGCGGCAGGTATTCCGTGATCGAGCGCGACAAGATCGCGTCCATCATGCAGGAACAGCAGCTGGGGCAGACGGGCATGGTGACCCAGCAGAGCGCGGCCCAGGTGGGAAAACTGCTGGGCGTGGAAGTGGCCGTCATCGGCAACGTCACCGAATTCGGATATTCCAAGAAGGAAATGGGCGGGCTGCTGAAGAGCAAGGGATTCGGGCTGGGCGTGGCGAGCCAGAAAGCCACCATCGCCGTGGACGTCCGTTTCGTCAACACGACGACGGGCGAAATTATCAATTCCGAAAACGTGCGCAAGGAGCAGTCGGCCAAGGGACTTTCGGTTCAATCGCCCGACCTGGGCTTTGACAACCAGTCCGAATTCGACAACTCCCTCGTGGGCAAGGCGACGCGCGCCGCGATCGAGGAAATCGTCGTCATGCTCGACGCGCAGATGGGCGACATGCCCTGGGAAGGCAAGATCATCTCGGTTTCCGGAACCACCGTCTATTTCAAGCCGGGGTCTGACGGCGGCGTGAAGCCGGGCGACGTGTTCGTGGTGTACTCGAAGGGCGAAGAGCTCATCGACCCCGACACGGGGCTGTCTCTGGGCAGCGACGAGTCGAAAGCCGGCACCATCGAAGTGACCGGTTTCGTCGGCGACGGCAAGGCGTCCAAAGCCGTCATCCGGAGCGGCGACGGCATCAAAACCGGAGACAAGGTGAAGCAGGAGTAAAAAGGGGGTTCCGGGTTCCGGGTTCGGAGTTCAGAGAATGAAACCATGTATCTCGGAACTTTGAATTCGGAACTTGAAACCCGGAACCCGGAACCCCTCCCCCCCCATGACCGACGCCCAAAAATACATCCTCTCAGGCATTGCGGTGTTCCTGCTGTTCACCGCCCTGCTGTGGGACACGCACGTCCTGCTCTCGCCCATTCTCGTGGCCGGTCTGCTGCTGTTTCTGCTTTCCGCGATGAAGCCGTCCCCCTGTTCCGGAAGGCTGAGCGTGGTGGTCAGCCTCATTCTGGTTTTCTGGCTGATGGTCAGGCTGCAGGGCATCATCATCCCCTTTCTGGCCAGTTTCATATTCGCGTACCTTCTCAACCCCGTCGTGGACCGGTTCGAGCGCATCCATGTTCCCAGAGTGGTCGCCGTCGCGGTCATCTTCATCCTCTTCACGGCCCTGTTCGTTTTTCTCGGCGTCATCCTGCTTCCGGACCTCGTCCGGGAGGTGCAGGACCTCATCATCAAGCTTCCCCAGATCATCGAAAAGGGGATGGATTTCCTGCGCAAATATATACCGAAGCTTCTCGGCTTTTTGAAAATCGACCCCGAGAAGGTGCAGAAGGACCTGCTCGAGGAGAAGTACCCGGTCAAGGTCGAGGAGGTGCTTCTCAAGCTGCTTTCGAGCATCACCGGCATCGGCAGCGTGTTCGGCCACGTCCTGAACGTCATTCTGATTCCCGTGCTGACCTTCTATTTTCTCAACGACTACAACAAGATCAAATCGTGGATGCTCAATTTCGTCTCGAGAAAGCGCCGGAGCGCGGTGTATTTCTACCTGTGGCGCAGCAACCGCATTCTGGGCGGGTACCTGCGCGGGCAGCTCATGGTATGCATATTCGTGGCCCTGTTCACATGGCTCGGCCTGTTCCTTTTTTCGATTCCCTATGCCATCATCATCGGCCTGGTCGCGGGCATTCTGAACATCGTTCCCTTCGTCGGATTCTACATCAGCCTCGGCGTCGCCCTGCTCTCGGCCCTGTTCACGCCGGCCCCCCACATCGCCGTGCTCAAGATCGCGGGCGTGTTCTTTCTGGTCCAGGCCGTCGAGGCCTACATCATTTCGCCTAAAATCATCGGCGACCGGGTCGGCCTCCATCCCATTGTCGTGATCTTCTCGGTCCTCGTATTTTCGCGCTTCCTCGGGTTCTGGGGATTGATCATCGCGGTGCCCCTGGCCGCCCTGATCAAGTTCATGCTCAGCGAATGGAAGCGCCACCAGGAATGGAGGGACGCGCTTGCGCAGAAATGCGGAACACCCAAGGATTGAAAGCGTGGTCCGCGGCTCGCCGGCGCACCGCGCCGGCGTCCGGCCGGGCGGCGTCCTCCTTCAGATCAACGGCCATCCCATTCGAGACATCATCGATTTTCAGTTCCATTCCGCGGACCCGGTCCTGAACGCCGTGTTTCTGCGGAAGGGAAGGAAAATCAAGGTCCGTTTTGAGCGTGAAGAACCGGACCTTCGTGATATGATCGGACCCGGCCGGGCTCAGGGACATGGTCTGGGACTCGGTACGGGCTTCACATTCTCCCCCATGTCATTCAAGGCCTGCGGCAACAAGTGCGTGTTCTGCTTTTCGGACCAGAATCCCCGCGGGCTGCGCAAAAGCCTGTACTTCAAGGATGAGGATTACCGGCTTTCGTTTCTGTTCGGCAATTACGTCACGCTCACGCGCGTCGGCCCCGAAGACCTGAAACGCATTGCCGTCCAGAGGCTCTCCCCCCTGTTCGTGTCCATCCATGCCTTCGATCCTTTGGTCCGCAAAAAACTGCTCGGCGTCAAAAGGGACGACGGGCTGTGGAACAAGCTCCGTTTTCTCGCCAAAAAGGGAATTGAACTGCACGGCCAGATCGTGCTCTGCCCCGGAATCAACGACGGCGAAACGCTCGAAAAAACCGTCTCGGCCTGCGCCCGCCTTTACCCCTCGCTCAGGTCGCTGGCCCTGGTGCCCGTGGGCCTGACCCGCCACAGGCAGGCGCTTTTTCCGCTAGCCCGTTTCGACGCCGCCGGCGCGAAGGCCCTTGTCGCCTGGGCGGAAAAAAAACAGGACTTTTTCCGGAACCGGTTCGGCGAACCTTTCGTGTACCTCTCGGACGAATTCTACCTGCTTTCAAAAAGCCCGCTGCCCCCCCTTCGGCATTACGGCGATTTCTGGCAGTCCGAAAACGGCGTGGGCATGACGGCGCTCTTCATCGAATCGTTCAGAAAATCCGCGCGGCGTTTTCCTTCTGTCCTGAAAAACCCCTCGCGGCTCATTCTCGTCACGGGCGTTCTCGCGGCGCCGGTGCTGGTCAAAAACGTTTTACCCGCGCTGAACCGGATAGGCGGGCTCGAGGCTTGCGTCGTTCCCGTTCCCAACCGGTTCTACGGGGAATCGGTCACCGTATCGGGTCTTTTGACCGGGCGCGACATCGCGGACGCGCTTCAGCCCGCGCCTTCAGGCGCGGGAGCCGTGGTCTGCATTCCCTCGAACGCGCTCAACCACGACGGCCTGTTCCTCGACGGCTGCACCGTGCCGCGCCTCGAGAAGGCCTGCGGACGCGCCGTGCGGGTGCTGGACGGTTTCGACGCCGATCCTATTTGGGAGGTACTGTGAAAAAACCCGTGGTGGCCATCGTCGGGCGCCCCAACGTGGGCAAATCGACCCTGTTCAACCGCATGATCCGGCGCCGGGAGGCCATTGTCGACGACGAGCCCGGCATCACGCGCGACCGGAATGACGCGGACACCGACTGGGAGGGCTGCACCTTCACGGTCGAAGACACGGGCGGTTTTATCACCAAGGGCCGCGACGACATTGAAAAAGGCGTCACGCGGCAGGTCAACATCGCGGTCGAAGAGGCCGACCTGGTGCTGTTCATGACCGACGCGACCACGGGCATCACCGACATCGACAGCGACGTGGCCAGGCTTCTGCTGCGCTCCAAAAAGCCGGTCATTCTGGTCGTGAACAAGGCCGACCATCCCGTGCGCGCGGCCGGCGCCGCGGAATTCATCCGCCTGGGGCTCGGCGAACCCGTCGTGATTTCGGCGTCCAACGGAATCGGCACGGGCGATCTGCTGTCAAGCATCGTCCGGGTTCTGGAACTGAAGCCGGATCCGCAGGAAACCCCGGCCGGCGACGGCGCCGTCCGGTTCGCCGTGGTCGGCAGGCCGAACGTGGGCAAGTCGACCTTCATCAACGTCCTGCTCGGAGAGGAGAGGCTTCTCGTCACCGAGATACCCGGAACCACGCGAGACAGCGTGGACGTGGGCATTTTGTGCGGGGGCGAACGCTTCGTGGTCATCGACACGGCCGGATTGAGACGTAAGACCAAGGTCGAGAAGGGCGTGGAATACTACAGCACGGTGCGCACGAGGCAGACGATAGAGCGCTGCGACGTGGCCTGCGTCATGGCCGACGCCGCCGAAGGCGTGACCCAGCAGGACATGGGCATACTGGGCGAAGCCATCCAGAGGCGTAAGGGCGTGCTGGTGGCGGTGAACAAATGGGACATCGCCCAGGACGATCCCGAAAAAAGCCGCCAGGCGAAACAGAGCGTCGACCTGCGCCTTCAGGGCCTCGAATACGTTCCCGTGCTTTTCATTTCGGCCAAGACCGGCTTCAGGGCCGTGTCGGTTCTCGAGGCCGCGCAGGCCGTGGCCCGCGAGCGCAAAAAGCGGGTGCCCTCGCCCGCGTTCAACCGGTTCCTCGAGAACCTGAACCGGAAAATGCAGCCCCCGGCCGTCCTGGGAAAGCGGGTGCGCATTCTGTACGGCGCGCAGGTCGAGTCGGACCCGCCGAAATTCACCTTGTTCTGCAACTATCCCGAACTGATCAAGGAAACCTACAAGAAGTTCACGGAAAACCAGGTGCGCGAGACGTTCGGTTTTCAGGGCGTGCCCCTGATGTTCTCATACAGGAAATCGTGACGTGCATGAATTCGAAATGAACGACTCCGCCGCTGGCGCGTCCCGCCGGTGCGGGGCGGGCAGGCATCGGAGTATCGCAATGAACTTCGATCATGGACTACGCGCATGGAGGGGAATCAGTCTCGTCCATGGCCTCACGGCGCTCGCGCTTGTCCTCTTGCCGTCATGGACGTCTGGCGGCGCGGCGCCGGGCTCCGGCGCCCTGAAAAGCCTGAACCCCGGACGCGCCCGCGCTTTGGTCCGGGATGTCCTGCGCGTGGTCGAAGGTCCGGACGCACTGCCTCCCGACTTCTCTCCTGAAAACGCGCCGGTCAAATGCGCCTTCGGCACGGCCTTCGCCCTGCGGCACCATTGGGAAAGCCTGAATGCGGAGCAGCGCGCCCGGACCGCGTCCATGGCCCTTCGGCCCGAACTGCCCGTCGCCCTGGTGAGCCCTTCCGGCCGCTTCAGGATACACTATGCCGTCGCCGGGCAGAACGCCGTTCCGCCCGATGACGCGGACCACAGCGGCGTTCCCGATTACGCCGAAAAAACCGCCGTCATTTTCGACAGCGTGTACCAGGCCGAAGTCGTGGGTCTCAACTTCATGGCGCCCCCGCTTGACGATACGGACGGGCCCGAGTGGGACGTGTACGTGAAGAACATCCCGGGTTCGTACGGATGGACCAACCCCGACAGGAAGCTGTCGAGCGATCCGGACCGGTACACCTCGTACATCGAGGTCGACAACAACTACACCTCCACCCCGACCAGGGGGCTGGACGGCCTGCGCACCACGGCCGCCCACGAGTTCTTCCACATGATACAGCTGGGCTACCACGCCCGCGACGAGGACCGCAACGGCTCGTACGACGACCAGTTCATCATGGAGGCCTCGTGCACGTGGATGGAAGACAGGGTCTTCAACCGGATCAACGACTATTACAACTACCTGCCCGACTATTTCGCGGAGAACGGAATCGCCTTCGACTTCATGGACGGCTGGCGCGAATACGGCCTGTGCCTGTGGTTCCATTTCCTGGACAGGCGCTTCGGGGGCACGGAAATCGTGCGCAGCCTGTGGGACGCGATCATCGACGAGCCGGCCCTGACGGCCATGGACGGGGCCCTGGTCAGGAGGGGCTCGTCGTTCTCGGACGAGCTTCCGCTGTACTACGCGTGGAACGTGATGACGGGCTCGCGCGCCGACACGGCCGTTTATTACCCCGAGGGGAACGCCTACCCGGAGATCACGGCGGACGGGAATTCCCGTTTTCTGCTCGACACCACTTTGGCCGCCGAGGCGCTTCCCACGGCCGCGAGGTATTTTCATTTCACGAAAGAGGACGGTTCATCCTTCTTTCTCGTTCCGGCCAACGCGGACTGGCTCACGCGCAACAGCGACCGAAGGTTCACCATGGCTTTGGTGAACAGGGACGGCTCGCCCCAGTACACGGACATCGGGAACGGCGCGGCCGCCCGCATGGTCGCGGCGAGCTACCTCGTCTTTCAATGCACGGCCGTGGCGCTGCAGCCGGGCGGCGGCTCGAAAATGACGGCTTTCAGGGCCCAACCCTCCGAGCAGGACGAATCGCGCCTGCCGGAATGCTTCCCCAACCCCTTCATACCGAAGAACCACGGAGGCGTCACCATTCCGTTCAATCTGGCCAGGCCCGACCGGATCTGGATCAGGATTTTCGATTCCTCGGGCATGCCCGTGCGGACGGAGGAAAGATACGTCGAGACGGCGGGCACGCAGTACGTTCAGTGGAACGGAAGGGACGAAATGAACGAGCCCGTCTCGGGGGGAATTTACGTGTTCATCGTTTCGACGGAGTCGGGCACCCTGAAAACCGGCAAGATCGCGCTGGTGAGGTGATATTCCCGCACAATGGATAAATGCTGCCGAGATCACAACGGAATATCATCCCGCGAGCGGACCTTCAATATCCAAACATATAATAGCTTGGTCCGCCTCGGGCGGACCTTCAATACTCAAATATGGAACAATTTTAACACCGCGAAGCGGGATATGGGGATCCTGGCAGGAATTGGACTTCCCGCATGGGCGGAATCCAATGAGAAAAAACTTGATTTTATGACCTAAGTTTTGTAATATTGAAG
>JBFZEN010000199.1:0-5384 GCA_041306805.1 bacterium | reverse complement strand
AGCCGATCCATCGGATTCCTGCTTCTTCCCATTCATACACGCAATTTGACCCTCGAACAGTACGGCGTCGTTTCGCTCCTTTTCTCCTGGCTGGCCATTCTGAACGTGGTATTCACCTACGGGATGGACGCCGCCTTCTTCAGGTTTTTCGTTCTCGGCGAAAATCGTGAGCAGAAAAGACGCGTTTTCAGCACGGCCCATTGGATGATTTTTTTCACGGGGCTTCTGTTTTCGGCCGTTCTTTTACTGTTCCCCGGCCCGTTTTCGCGGTTGATGTTCGAGAATGAAAATCTCGGCCGTCTGGTGCGGCTGGCCGCGGTGATCGTTTTTGCCGACGCGCTCGGGCTGATGCCTTTTCTGGCTTTGCGGGCCGAAGAAAAGTCCCTTGCGTACGTTTCATTCAAATCAGTCAATATCGCCGTCACGCTGGGCCTGAACGTGCTCTATGTGGTTGTCCTCAAAAGAGGCGTGCAGGGCGTTTTTGTAAGCAATGCCATCGCCTCGATTTTTACCCTGCTGACGCTCATTCCCGTTTTTGTCCGGTGGCTGCGGCCCTGGTTCCGCAGGGACATTTTGTCGGAACTCATAAAATTCGGCCTTCCCTACATTCCGGCCGGTCTGGCCATGGTCATCATGGATCAGATCAACAGGATTTTCATCGGTCGTATCATGGGGCGGGAAGCGGTCGGGCTGTTCAGCGCGGGCTATAAAATAGGCATGATCATGTCCATCGCCGTGGCCGCCTTCCGTTTCGCGTGGCATCCGTTCTTTCTTTCGGCATCCCGGCAACCGGAGGCGCCCCGCCTCTTTGGAAGGGTGCTGACCTATTTTTCACTGGCCACGGGAATTCTGTTTCTCGTCGTTTCCGGATGGACGAACGAGATCATGGGCATACGCATCGCGGGCATGGAACTGTGCGACGCCAAATTCAGGTCGGCCGCCTTCATCGTTCCCGTCGTCCTGTTGTCCTATATGGCCTATGGATATTACGTGAATTTCGTGGTCCCGATTTACCTGAAAAAGAAAACGGGCGTTTTGCCGTGGATCACGGGTTCCGGAGCGCTGGTCGGGGTGATTGGCAACGCGCTTCTCATTCCGGCATTCGGCCTCGCGGGGGCGGCCTGGGCCACATTCGCGGGATACGCCGTCATGGCTTTCATTTTATACCGGGTATCCAGGAGCATGTATCCGATACCATACGAATGGAGCCGGCTGGCCAAACTGGGCGCCGTGATCGCCTTTCTGTTCATCCTGCTTTCCGCAGCGGACCGGGCATGGACCAAATCACTCGTCCTGCTGGGTCTGCCCGTTCTTCTCTGGTGTGTCCGGTTTTTTGAACCGCAGGAAAAGGCGGCCGTCAGGCGCCTGTTGAGAATGAAATGACGGATCATTCATTCATCGCCTTCATACGGAGGAATGCGGCCTACTCCCTCGCCATGTTCATGGAAAGGGGACTGGCTTTCCTTCTTCTGCCGTTGTACTCCCACGTTCTGGTTCCGGCCGAATACGGGGTATATGCCGTGCTGTTTTCGTTCATCGCCGTGGCCGCTTTCTTTTACGGACTTGGAATTGAAAACAACCTTCTGACGTTTTCAGGGGATCCCGGCCGCGACGATGAAATGATGGGGACGGCTTTCTGGTCCGTGGCGGGCATGGCGACATTCCTGTCATGCCTCATGCTTCTGTTCGCGGGTCCCATTTCGGGTGTTCTGCTCCGCGATGCCGGTCAACCTTCCCTGATCGGGTTGTCCGCCGGCATTTTATGGACGGATTCATTGATCCGTTTTTTCCTGTACCGTTTGCTGGGCCGTCAGAAATCCGGAGTATACGTTTTTATCAGCCTGTTCAGGGGAGTGGCGGGCCTGGCCTTGAACGTTCTTTTCCTGCTTTTCCTGGGCATGGGGCTGAAAGGTGTTTTTCTGAGCTACGGCGTTTCCAACGCCGTCATCCTGGTTTTTCTGGCCATCCTCGAACATCGGCGGATACGGTTTGTATTCAGGAAAACGCACCTGAGGCGGCTTTTGGGTTTCGGTTCCCCCGTGATGCTGACGTCGCTTTTCATCACCATGCTCAATTTCTTCGACCGGTTCGGTCTCGAGGCCATGGTTTCGGCCGAACAGGCCGGAATGTACGGCGCCGCCTGCAGGATCGCCTTTGTGGTGAACATGATGGTGACGGCATTCAGCATGGGAGCGCTTCCGTTCACCGCGTCCCTGCTGCGCGATCATCCGGACCGGAAAGATGTGGTATCGAGCCTCATGACTTTCTCCTCGTTCACTTTTGTCGCGTTGTTCGTTTTTTTAAGCCTTTTCACCGCCGATCTGGTCCGCATCCGGGTTTTCGGGTACGCACTGATCCATGCATCCTACTGGAAAAGCCTGGCCCTGGTTCCGATTCTTGCATTGGGATACGTGCTGTACGGATTTTTTGTCAATTTCAGCCTGTTGTTTTTCCACACGGGCAGGACCATGACCATGGCCAAGATTGTTTTTGGCTCCCTTCTGGCCAACCTCCTGATCAACGCGGCCCTGATTCCCTCTTACGGCGCCGCCGCCGCGGCAGGCGCTTCGGTGGCAGGTTTTCTCTTCATGGCGGTTGCCGGTTTTACCTTTTCACGCCGCATTTTTCCGGTACGCTACGCATGGGGGAAGATACTGCCCATGTCGTGCGCGGGCCTTCTCATCTATGTCCTTACCCGGGTATTCCATGAAACCGGCTGGCAATTGAAACTGTTTCTATATATATTGTTCGTGGTTTCCTTCCTGTTTATCCTGTTTCCAGGGATACGGCATATTTCCGGCAGATCCAATCGTTCGGCGGCATGATGCGCATCACCATTGCATTTCTGGGCAACATCCAATACGACACAAGGTCCTTCAACCTGTTCCATTCTCTGGAATCGAAGGGACATGACGTCCGGTTTACGGGATTTGACTGGGAAACGCCCGGTTTCCGGACCACGCATTCACCCCGGTTCTGCATCACCCGAATTAAAAAAAGGCGCCTGTCCGTCCTTTTTTACGCCCGCTTCGCCGCTTTGATGTTTTGCCGGTTGCTCAGGAGCCGGCGCGAGCTGTTCATCGCGTCCGATTTCTATTCCCTTCCATTTTGCGCCGTGGCCGCGCGTTTTTGGAACGCCCGCCTCATTTATGATGCGAGGGAGATCACATCCGAACTGCCCGCATTCCATGACAAGCCGTTTTTGAAAAGAATCGTCATTTGGGTTGAACGCGCGTGCGTCCCGCTGGCCTGCCGCGTGTTTTCCACGGGAGAGATGGATTCCATCGTGCTTGAAGAAAAATTCGGCATCCCGAAGCCGGTGCTCCTGCGCAACCTTCCACGAACCCAGAGAACGGCCCCCGCTGTTTCTTACAAAAGACATTTCAGCCGGAATGTCCGGAAATTGCTGGTTTATCAGGGCATTCTTGTTCCCGGCCGGGGAATAGAAACGGCGTTGGAAGCGCTGGAAAAACTCCCCGGTTACGGGCTGGTGCTTCTTGGCGGGGGGGAGTGGTCCTCCTATTACGAAAAAAAGGTCGACGATTCGGATCTCGCGGACCGTGTTTTTTTCGCCGGCAGAATACCTCAGGACAAACTGCTGCGGCATACCGCCGGATGCGACATCGGACTGTCGTTGATCAACCGCATATGCGACAACAATTATTACGCGCTGCCGAACAAGCTGTTCGAATACATCATGGCGGGGCTGCCTGTCATCGTCACCGACATGCCGCAGATGAAGTCCGTCGTTGAAGCGTACCGGGTCGGCGCCGTGGTTCCCGATCAAAACCCGGAAGCCGTGGCGGGTGTGCTGGCGGAATGGGGGCGCCGCAGATCGGACTTCCGGGCCTTGAAGAAGAATTGCCGGAAGGCCGCCCTCGAATTGAATTGGGAAAAGGAATTTGAAAACGCCTGTTCAGAAATCGCTTTTATTTGACGTCGTCGTTCCGGCCTATGGCAATCCGCGACAGCTGCGGGCATGCCTGGACGGCCTGGGTAGGCAGACGCTCAAGTCGTTTCGCGTTCTCTTGTGCGTGGACGGCTCTTTGGAAAAAGCGGTTGCATTCATCCATCGCGCGCATTATCCATTTCCCCTGAAAGTGCTTTCACACCCCGGGGGCCGGAGAAAAGGTCCCGCAGCCACGAGAAATCAGAGCCTTCGGCACCTCAAGGCGCCCTATCTGTGCCTGATGGATTCAGACGTCGTACCCGGCTTTCGCTGCCTTGAGTCGCATCTTGATTTCATCGGAAACAGGGATGTGCTCTCAATGGGAAGGATAATCATCACCAATGCGATGACCGACCCCGTAGCCGGATATTTGATGAAAAGAGGAGCCGGTAAATACGCACACGGAACCGAGGTTCCGGGATATTATTTAAACACACAGAATTCAGCCATGAAAACGTCGCATTTCACGTCCCTACGTGGATTTGACCAAAATTTCGGGCTCTGTTACGGAGGTGATGATACTGAACTTGGGTACAGGCTTGAAAAACAGGAAGGATTGACCTGTTTAGTCAATGAAAACGCGCGGGTCTATGCCGCCGAACACAAGACTCTTTCGTTTTTTCTTGATCAGATGCGGTCTTTCGGATCATTCAACCTTCATTTGATCAGAAAGAAACATCCCGGTTTTACCGGATTGTTCGGCCTGCGATGGTACGAAACGCACTCTGCGGCCGGTACGGCGGCCCGGATGTTGATAAAAAGTCCGCTGGCGGAAAAGCTCGAGCGGCTTGTTCCGGATGTGCCGCCGTTCCTGGCCCGCGGGCTGATTCATGCGCTTGTCTTTTTGAACATGGGAAAAGGGTATCTCAATTCCGAAGAAAAAGAGTGTCCCGATAGAAAGGAGGGCCTGTCATGAATGTGAAGCAGATTCAGAAAGCCCTGAAAGAAGCCAAAGTGGACGGCTGGCTTTTTTATGATTTTCATAACAGAGATCCCATTGCCTACAAGGTGCTCGGGCTCGATTTCGGGAAATTTACCAGCCGGCGGTGGTTTTATTTCATACCCGATTCAGGGGAACCTGTCCGCATGGTCAGCAGGGTGGAACCGGCCAAGCTCGACGCCTTGCCAGGCGAAAAACGGCATTACCTGTCCTGGACGGAGCTTCGTGAAACACTCCAATCGATACTGGGATCCGGACCCCGGACCATCGCCATGCAGTACTCGCCTATGAACGCCATTCCATACGTGTCCACCGTGGACGCAGGAACAGCGGAACTGGTCCGCTCGCTCGGGCACAGCGTGGTTTCCTCGGCGGACCTGGTGCAGCGGTTCGAGGCAGTTCTCGACGAAAAGGCCTTTGAATCGCATGTCGAAGCCAGTGCCTTGATTTACCGGATCAAGGACGAGGCGTTTCTACTGATTGAATCAAAATTAA
>JBFZEN010000198.1:0-9429 GCA_041306805.1 bacterium | reverse complement strand
TTTCAATGCGCCAGGGTGTTCCAGTACCCCTGGCACGCGCTTTCGTTGTGCAGGGATATTGCCGGCCATTACCGGAGCCTTGAAATAGACGCCGTGGTTTCTCCGGCCGTGGGGGGGATTGTCGTGGGGCAGGAAATCGCGAGGCTGTTGAACGTCCGGTCCATTTTCACCGAAAGGGTGGAAGGCAAAATGACGCTGCGCCGGGGATTCGCGGTGGCGGCCGGAGAGAAAATATTGATCGCCGAGGACGTCACCACGACCGGCGGATCGGTGAAGGAGGTCATGGAAACCGTGCGCGCGCAGGGGGGTGATGTGGCGGGCGTCACGGGGGTGGTGGACAGGAGCGGCGGCAAGGCCGAATTCGGCGTTCCTTATTTTTCACTGCTTCAAATGGACGTGATGACGTACCAGCCCGGGTCATGCCCCATGTGCCGGGCCGGATCGGCGGCCGTAAAACCGGGAAGCCGGGGGCTGGGAAATTAGGGGATAGGGATTCGGGAATCGGGGAAGAATATCGGCAGCAGGCAGTCGGCACAAAACGGACATCGGGTTTTTTGCCTCGCATATCGGGAATCTTCAATCGTTCAATGAGAAGAGGTTCATTTTCGATTGACGATTTGCGATTTTCGACCTGACATATCAAATTCCTTTTTTGGTAATGAATAAAATGAAAAGCCCTGATCCGCCGGGTAGGCGGGCCGGGGCTTTTCGGCGCTATCAGAGAAAGAGAGGGTTTCTTTCACTGCGCATAAAATGCCGCTTTATTTTGGAAAAGGGAAAGGGAAATCGTTGAACGGCCATATGGGACGGCAGAAGGTGCCGGAAGTGGAGTGGGAGGCCGCACGGACGTCCCAAAAACGGAAAAACCCCGGTTGTCCCGTTTTTCTGGTCACCGGGTGTTTTTTGGATGAGTTTATGATATGATAATGATTGGAAGCGACTTGAATTTGAGTCTGCATGGAAGGATGATTATTTGTCTTCGCGAGAGCCCGTCCCGCCCGGGCGGGACGGACTGGCAATGATGAAAAGAGTAAAAACGGACTTTTCCAGTGGTGAATAAACGACCACCCGCGAAGCGGGCGGCTTTTGTCATCGGCCGAGGCCGATGACAAAAGAAGGCGCATCAGCGCCGATTGGTTTTCGATCGAGAACTCCATGCGAAGCATGGAGTTTTGAGATCAATAAATTGAAAGGCCCCATTCCACCCGGCCGGGCGGAACGGGGCCTTTCGGCGCTATTGAGAAAAAGAGGGGTTTCTTATCTCAAGGCTACGCGTCAGAATGACGCGACCATGCCTATGCTCTGGACGGCGTTCAGCACATCCATTTCGCGGTAGGCATAGTCGAACTGGATGAATTTGCCCGACACGGGAATGCGGAATCCGAAACCCAGCGTCAATCCGAACTCCGATTCCCTGGAACCGGACGGATAGGTTTCGGGGTAGAGCGGAAGGCTGTAGCCCGCGCGCGCGAACAGCCTGTCCATGAAACCGTACTCGATTCCCCCCAGCACCTCGTCGAGCGCGTAGCTGTTGTTGCTGTACATGCCGGACACGTTCACCGCGTGCGATTCCATAAAACGGCGCCGGTACGAGACGCCGAGGCCCAGGCTGGCGGGCAGCTCGTGCGAAGCCATGTCGAGCCTGGTCTTCCGCGTCGTGGCGTTCGGGTCCGCGAAAGGCACGTCGGAATTGAAGTCGATGCTGTTGCCGTCGAACCGGAGCGTGGTTCCGAAATTTCTCATGACCACGGCCATATCCACCCCGATGGACGAGCGGTACTGGATGCCCAGATCGAACGCCAGGGCCGAGGCCCTCATGTCGGACACCTGCTCGTAGACGAGCTTGGCCGTGACGCCCATGTGGATGCGGTCGGTGAAGGCCCGGGCGAACGTGCCCGACAGGGTCAAATAATTGGGCTTGACCGATTCCCCCGTGCCCTCGGGACTGGCGAGTGTGGTCACGGGGATTTCGCCGATGCCCAGCGACTGCAGCGTGAAACCGAGGGCGTTGGCCTGCCCCAGTTTGGTGCCGAGCGTGAAATACGATATGGTCATGTCGGCGAAATACGAGGTGTAGGCGAATCCCAGTTCGGTCTGCCGCAGATAAGCCAGGCCGGCCGGGTTGTAATACATGGCCTCGATATTGCGGATGCCGGCGATGTCGGATCCGGCCGTTCCGATGCTGCCTGCCCCCATGGGAATGAGCAATTCCACGGCCCCGGCCGTTCCCAGGCGCCGCCCTACGGCATGTCCGTTCGCGGCCGTGAAAAACAGCGCGAACAGGACGGCCGGTATGGAAAAGGTGTGGCGGATTCTCATCGATGTTCCTCCTTGTTCATCATGATGCCCCATCCTGGCCAGGCGGCCAGAACGATCTCAATAGGTGTCAAGCCGTTCGTTGGGCGCGAATATCGCCAGCTTGCCCAATTTTTCTCCGATGGCGGGAACGGATACGTGGTAGACGTACACGCCGCTCGCCACGGGCAATCCGTACTCGTTTTTCATGTCCCAGCGCAGGAAGGGCGTGGTTGCGTCGTCCTTTTCCAATTTACGGACCAGGTTGCCGGCCAGGTCGAATATGCGTATGGTGGCTTGGGCCGGCAGGAAAGTGAACTGCACCCACCGGTCGAAGGCGTCCATTTCGCCGCTGTGGTATCCGTAATAGGGGTTCGGCGCCACGTTTATTTTCCGGATGTCCTCCCTGACGGTTTCAGGCCCGGCCGCGGAGGACGGCGGAGCCGTGAACGCGTATTCGTCGCCGGGCTGGTTGGGCTTTGCCGCGAAAACGGTTATGCTGAAATCGGCCGCCAGATAGGCGCGCGTGCCCCTCTGCGCCGGGAACAGGTGGTACATCAGGCCTATCGTGCTGCCGTCGTACCAGTCCGCGGCCTTCAGTTCCGCGTTTGTCCCCGCGTCATACGGGCTGTCGAGAAGCCAGACGCGCTCGTCGTTGCCGCGCGTGGAGGCGTTCGCGTAAGCCTGCGCCGCGGCATCCCAGCCCATGTCCCACACATTGTTGGCCGGTGCCAGCCTGTCGTCTTCGACGAAGGCGATGTTCAGCCGTTCCGGCGCCGAGGGATCCGATATATTCCAGAGTTTGCCGGGGAACCATCCGACCGCCTCGAAGGCGTAGACCTTGTCGCGGCGCAGCACGTAGGCCTTGGACCAGTTGCTCGAATCGGGTCCCGGGTCCCTGATGAAATCCAGCCTGACATCCACGTAACGGGACGCGGCCACGCCCCAGTATTCGATGCCGTTGTACAACCCGCCGAAGAAGGCGGATTGGCTCCCGAGGGCGTCGAAACCGGTGATCCAGCGGTTGCCGTTGTCGGCCGCGGAGATCCCCCAGCCCCAGCAGGATGATTCGTAACCGGGCGGCGTCAGGGCCGGGTCCTGCTTGTTGAAATTGATGCCCAGGGACGGGCCGCTCACCTTGACCAGAAGGCCGTCATAGACGTTGTAGGCATCGTCCCCGTTCTGGTTGACCTGGTTTTTGGCGACGGTATCGCCCTCAGCCCCCCTCAGCAGGTTCCATGTCATGTCGTCGTTGAACGTCACGCGGTAGGGCTTGCCCGTCATCTTGGAGGGATCGACCACGTAGACTTTGGTATTGCCGTCGCTCGAGCCGGTTTGCGCCACATCCAGCGAATCGTTGAACTCGGCATGGTAGCGAACGCCCGCGGTGTACCGCGGCACGGCAGCCACGATGGCGGGCGGGCTGTTGAAGACGGCCGGCGCCCCGTATTCCAGATATCCGTGGGCCATGACGCCGAAGTAATAGGTCTTTCCGTTGAACAGCCTGTCGCCGGCGTTGCCCACGATCCCGTTTCTGTTCTGCAAAATACGGAGGAAACGCGGCTGGCTGTACGGCAGGGCGCCGGCCGATCCCCCGTTGTCCCAGTGGGCGATTTCCACGGGGTCGCGGCCCGAGGCGTCGGAATACTGGTATACGGAGTATCCGTAGAAATTGTACGAGGCGTCGTCGATCACCTTGACCGTGTTGTCGAGAATGACCGTGTCGCCCACGGCGTTCGCGACGATGGGATCCTCCGATTCGTACGGCGAGCCGTCCTCGTTGAATTCGGATCGCTCGTCCCATGTCAGGACGATTTCATTGGGCATGGGGCTCACCTGGACCCTCGGGGCCGGGGGCGCCTGGGATAAATTGAAATCCAGGTCGTAGGCCATCTGGGCCAGGGCGTCAATCTCTTTCAATTTCGTGACGCTGTTCGTGTTGCTCGATCCCCGCGCCACCATGACACAGGCCACGATTTCCTGGACGCCCGGTTCGCCGAACTCGGCCCGCCCGTCGGCGTCCGCGTCTTCCCACTTTTTCATGGAGAACGGACCCGTGGTCATGAGGAACCGGCGGTCGTAGGCGTCGGTATCGAGCCAGCCGCCGCCGGCTTCGGGATCGCCGTTGAACATGAAGGCCGTGGCGCTCCCCGCCGGATCGGTGATCATCGAGTTGTCCCTCCAGAAACCGCGCTGGTAATTCCACACATCGTTCGAGGTCTGCGGTTCCCCCTGCGGGCTGTCGTTGTTGTTGTAGAAAATAAATGCCGTCATCTTGAGCATTTTTTTGTCTTGCAGCACGGTGCCGTCGGGCAAAGTGACGGCGGAACCGGGGCTGTCGACGATGGGGCCCTGGAAGAAGTCGATGCCCGAGGCCGGCGGCGCCGCCCCGTAATCCTGATCCTCATTGGTGCCGTTGTAGCAGAAGCCCAGGCCCAGGGAGGGGTCGCACCCCACCAGGTCGTCCGAACCGCTGCCGATGTCGGGGTCGAGCCAGATCGAAAAATAGGTGCTGTCCCAGTCCGATCTGCTCTTGTTCACCATCTGCCACTTGATGAACACCATATCGCCCATGGCGTCGGCCCGGTTGAAGGCGAACACGGTCTGGCGGACCTCCACGCCCAGCTTGTTGGTCGCGAATTCGAGGTGCTGCCCCATGTCGTTCCAGACGCAGAAGGCCGTTCTGTCGCCCAGAAGCAGCGGCTTGCCGCCGGCGTCCACCGGCGCTCCCTGGTCCGCCGGCCAGGTGTTCCAGTCCCCCTCTCCGCCCTTCCCGATCACGTACCATCGATACGCCGGGTCGCGCGGATTGGCGGCGCTGCCGTCCGCCCCGATGACGCCGGGCTGGTATTCGGTCGCGTCGTGGATGAGTCCGGCCAGGCGGATTTCGCCGTTCACGCGGGCCGAGATCCACTGGCCGCCGGCGTAAATGGGGCTGTTGCCCGACCCCTTGGGCCATTCCAGGCCCCAGTCTCCGGCCGCCACGTCGAGGAACCAGATGCCGTTGTTGCGCATGAGGCCGCTCATGCGGTTCACGTCAAAAAGGATTTCGTAGTCCAGCGTGGCCGTCTTCTGGAGCGAGCGCGGGCCGCGAGCCGGCTTGGCGGCAAAAACCGCCTGGGCGAGCATTAAAAGAAACATGCAGGGAAAAATGATTCGTTTCATGGAAGTTCCTCCTTTACTCGACGGGGCCGTTAAAACGAAACGGCCATGCCCAGGCGGATCTGCCGCGGGATGCCGTAATTGCCCCAGTCCATTTCGCGCATAGAGAGCGCCTGCCGCTGTGTCGTGGTCAGGCTCTCGTAATAAGCTTTTCCGGGTTCGGTCTGCAGGTAACCCGTCTGGTCAGCCTCCCCCGTGTTCCATGTCAGAACGACGTTTTCGGTGTTGAACAGGTTCATCACCCAAAGGTAGGCGTTCACCGTGAACGGCGTTCCGGGAATCGGCAGGGTTTTGTCGACTTTCAGGTCGAACCGGTAATTCCACGGCGTGTTGACGGAATTGACAGCCGACACGGGCACCGTGGAGATGCGGTCGTTGTCGTAGCGCCCGCTGTGGGGCTGGCGGTTCTGGATGAGCATGCGCGTGAAGGGCTGGCCCGAGTTGAAGGAGAACATCAGGTTCACCCCGGCCTGTTCAAGCGGCCTGATCCCGAAGACCGACGGGCCCCGGTTCCCGGCCAGCCGGTAGTCGAGATTGACCGCGCCGCGGTGGGTCTGCTGGAAATCGAGCGGCATGGTGAACTTGGGGTAATTTCCGCGCCCCGCGTTCAGCCAGGCGATGTTGTAGTTGCTGTTGGTGGCCGAACCCGTGGCCTTGGCCGTCTGGTATTCGTAGTTGACCGAGGCGGACATGTTGTTGAACCGCCTGAGCGTGAAGATGACGTCGAACCCCTTGACCACGCCGAAGTCCCCGTTCTGCGTGAAGGCGATCTGCCGGGTGTCGGTTTCCACCGGCATGACCTGAATCAGGTCCTCGGTTTCCTTGTAGAACGCGGTCAGCTGCAGGGAAGCGATGCTGCCCAGAAGCTGGTTGAACCCCAGCTCGTAGCCCGTGGTTTTCTCGGGACGGAGGTTGGGATTGTCGATGGTGGTGAAATACCCGCCCTGGACGAAATTGTCCAGGTAGAACGGGCTCAGGTACAGATCCATCAAACTGGGTTTCTGGTAGAACTTGCCGTACTGCGCGTGGAATAGGGTCATGTCGGACACGGGGAAGCTGAAGCCCAGGCGCGGGCTGATGTAGCCGTAGGCGTCCGATTTTTTCGTGTCGGTTTCGTCGAACTGGTTGTCGCCTCCGAACATGCCCGTGCCGGGTATCTTATTTCCGGCCGCGTCCGTCTCGACGGCGATCTGCCTGAACTGCCAGGCATTGGGGTCGATGCGGTCGTAACGCAATCCGATGTTCAGCACCAGGTCCTGGAGCTCGATCTTGTCCTGCGCGTATCCGCTCATGGTGACGGGATGGTACGGTTCCTGGCGCTGATATCCGCTGATCGGGATCCCGTCAGCCCCCCGGACCACGTCCTTGAAATAGCTGCCGCTGTTCGCCTCGTTCCCGTAGATGTCGTAGCCGTAGAACTGAACGTCGGCGGCCCGGTACAGCTCGAGCTCGCTCGCGCCGGTGCGCTTGGCCAGGCTGTAAGGCGATAGAACGCGCATCTCGCGCAGGGTGTGATACTTGTAATCGAAACCCGTTTTCAGGGTGTTGTGTTTTCCCGCCTGGTGGGTCAGGTCGAAATCCATGCCCCAGTAAACGGTCTTGTTCTTGAAATAGTCGTCGTACTGGGCGCCGGGCTTGAAGAAGTCCGGCTCCGTGCGGGCGCTGTACCAGTTGCCGTAGTTTTCCGTGTTATTGGCCCATGACGGATCCGGAACGAAGGTCGGATCGCCGTAAAGTTTCAAGTCATTTTGAAACATCCGGTCGGTGATCGACCGGAATGTCTGGAAATAATTGAATTTCAGGTCGTAATAGGTGGTGGGCCGCAGAAGGTGCGTCAGGGTCGCGTTGAACGACCGGTGCTCCGTTTTGGTCTGCGGCGCGTGGGCCACGTTGTACAGCCAGATGGGATTCATTCCGTTGTACGCGCCCGTGAACGAATACGTCCTGTCGGTCCAGACCAGGCTGCTTTTCATCTCGAGGTTTTTCATGAGCTGCAGGTGCACCTTGCCCGTGTAGCTCCGGCTCTGGTCCTCCTGGCCGGGCACGGTGCCGCCCTGGAATTGGG
The DNA here is from genome assembly GCA_041306805.1 of bacterium. Taxonomy (GTDB): domain Bacteria; phylum Zhuqueibacterota; class QNDG01; order QNDG01; family DTFT01; genus JBFZEN01. The sequence continues at coordinate 1,907 of JBFZEN010000198.1, read as the reverse complement.
CCGGCTTGTTCCTGTTTTCGGCCCAGCCCCAGGAGGGGGCGCCGTCCCGCATCCACTGCCGCGTGGCGCTGCCGAAAAAGGTGTGCTTGCGCCCGGGAATGACGGGTCCGCCGAGCGTGGCGGTGTACTCGTTGAAGCCGTACCCGTAGGTTTTCAGGACGCTGTTCTTGTAACGGGTGTCGAGGAATCCGTCGGTGATGGCCTGCACGCTGCCTGAGAATTTCTGCGTGCCGCTGTTTGTCGTCATGATGATGATGCCCGACATGGCCTCGCCGTATTCGGCGTTGAACCCGCCCGTCTGGACGCTGATTTCCTCGATGGCCTCGTTGGGCACGTAGGCGCGGACGGCGAAGTTGTACGGGTCGTTCACCAGCACCCCGTCCACGTAGATGGCGCTTTCGTCGCCGCGGCCGCCGCGGATGTTCAGAGTGGCGTTGTTGTCGCTTTTCACGACCCCCGCCACGGACGCGGACAGGTCCTGCATGCCGCGTATGGGCAGAACGGAAATTTCGTCGCTCGAGCGGATGATGTTGGTGTTGGTTTCGTCCTTCCTGATCATTTTCCGTTCGGCGGTGATCACGACGGTCTCGCCGGCCAGGGCGGCGGGTTCGAGGCGGAAGAGCGCTTCCGACGTCAGGTCCACCGAAACGCGGATGTTCTGCTGAAGCGTTTCCTTGTAACCGATGTAGCGGGCGCGCACCGCGTGCGCACCCACGGGCACGTTCAGAATGGCGAAATCGCCGTCCGCATCGGTCACCGCGCCCAGAGTGGTTCCCTCGACGATGACGTTTGCCCCGATCAGGGGCTGGCCGGTCGACAGGTCGGTCACGGTGCCCGCTATCTTCCCCGTCGTACCGCCGAAGAGGAGAGCAGGCAGCAAACCCGTCAACCAGAAAACCGTTGCCTTTTTCATCATGAGCAACCTCCGTTTGTTGTTTCAAATCAGGTTGGGACGATCGGCATCGTCCGATCGCGGGTAAAATGCCGATTTTGCGTAAAAAGGGAAAAGACTAATCGTTGAACGGTAACGGGGGGCGGTCAAAGGCCATGGGCGGGGGATGAAACGCCCGAATATCGGCGCAGGGGGGTAATATAACGGTCCGGACGGCGGGGGATGCCCGTTCGCGGTTCGAATGAAAATACGGATTTGGTTTTTATGCCCGCCCTTGAAACGGCGGGCCGGCGCGCGGGATGAAGAGGGATAAAATAAGAAAAGCCCCGGTTCGTAGGGTAGACGAGGCGGGGCTTTTCGGCGCTATTGAAAAGAGAGGGTTTCTCAAATCGGAAATAAAATGTCCATTTATTCCGGAAAATGAAAATGGAAATCTGCGGGCGGATGCGGGCGGCGGTAAGCGGTACAGAGGGACCGGTGAGGGGTAGTTCGGCGCCGGGCTTCAATCCTCTATAGGATTTACACCACGGATGTGCATGAAAAAAAATAAAATTAACCGCAAAGCACGCAAAGAAAAAATGGATTGAAACGGCGCCTTCGGCGCTTGAATTTCGGCATTGTTCTAAATGAGAAGCGCCAACGGCGTCATTCTTCCTTCCCTTGGCGTCCTTGGCGGCCGACAGGTCCTGCGAACGGAGTGAGCAGGATGCGAACGGAGTGAGCAGGATTCATTTTTCAAAACAACATCCACCACGGATGCGCACGCAGTGAGCAGGATTCAATCTTTTCTCCAGGAAGCCCGGATCGCGATTCGAATCCCGCCGTTCGGCGACCATCGGAGCCGTTTAAAGAAAAATACGGCCGTTCGTCCCATTTCCTGCAGCCTTTTCCTTTTTTTTGCGTACAATAAATACAAACCCGGCACATGGCTGACATGAGAAACCCGATCAAATCAAACCTGCGGCTCAACCCCGGGCGTCTTGCCGCCCGGTTCAAAAACAGGACCATCCTTTTT
>JBFZEN010000197.1:0-3522 GCA_041306805.1 bacterium | reverse complement strand
AAACGAGCGCATGGTGGGCGACATCTACAAGGGAAAAATCGACAACGTGGTCGAAGCGGTGCAGGCCGCTTTTGTGGACATCGGTCTTGAACAAAACGGTTTTCTGTCGTTCTCGGACGCCTGCGACCGGGCCATGGAATTCAGCTCGCTCGCCGAACGCGTGGACGATTCGGACGAGGAGCAGCCGCAGCAACAGAGGCGGCGGCCCAGAACGCGCCAGGAAAAACGACGCCGGTTTCTGAAGTCGGGCGAGAACATACTCGTTCAGGTGACCAAGGAACCCATCGGGAACAAGGGCACGCGCCTGACCACGGCAGTGTCGCTTCCCGGCCGTTACCTGGTCCTCGTCCCCAACGACGCCACCGTGGGGGTGTCGCGAAAAATAGAGGATTTCAACGAGCGAAGACGCTTGAGGCGAATCGCCAAAAGCCTGCAGCCGGAAGGATTCGGCATGATCATCCGGACCGTGGCCGTGGGCAAAGACGTCGAAGACTTGAAAAACGACCTGGATCAGCTCGTGCGAATCTGGAAACGCATCGAAGAAAGGGCGAAGTCCGAGAGGGCTCCCAAATTGCTGCACAAGGAAATGGGCATGACCTCGAGTGTGATCCGGGACCTGTTTTCACCCGACATCAGCCGGCTGGTGGTCGACTCGCGCAAACTCTACGGGGAAATACGGAAATATCTGTCTGAAGTGTCGGCGGGGCTTTTAACCAGGCTGGAACTATACCGCGACAGTGTTCCTGTATTCGATTCCTTCAAGATCGAAGAGCAAATCGAAAGGGGCTTGTCGCGTAAGATCTGGTTCAAGAAGGGCGGTTACATCGTTTTCGACCATACCGAGGCCATGGCCGTGATCGACGTGAACAGCGGCCGCTCCATAGGCCAGCGGGACCATGAACTTCACGCCCTCGAAACCGATCTCGAGGCCGTGTATGAAATCGCCCGCCAGCTCAGGCTACGCGACATGGGAGGCATCATTGTCATCGATTTCATAGACGTGCGGTCCGACAAATTCCGGAAAAGAGTGGTTTCAGAGCTGAAAAAGGAGCTTGAAAAGGACCGTGCGGCGTTCGACATTCTACCCATGAGCGACTTCGGCATCGTACAGCTGACCCGGGAAAGGGTGCGCCCCAACCTGCTGTACCGTTACAGCGAATCATGCCCCCGCTGCGACGGACTGGGCCGCATTCCCACCAAGAGTACTTTAATCACAAAAATAGAAAGACGGATCAAGCAGATCAAATCATCAGGCCATGAAAAGAAACTCGTTTTGAGGGTGCACCCCGATCTGGCCGAGTATTTGACCGCGGGACTGAAAAGTCACATCCGTCAGCTGATGTTGAAATATTTTGTATTGATCAAAGTGGTGCCGGATCCGGATATGAAGGAAGAAGAGATAGATCTGAATTCATCCAAGGACACCAAAAAAAGCTGAAAGTCAGACCGAAGGTATGGCTGAAAGTCAGACCGAAGGTATGACTGAAAGTCGGGATAAAAATATGTTAAAAAAACGGTTTGGGATTTCGCCTTGACAAAAAGCGATTAATTGCTTATATTTTAAAGCTTTTTTGGCCTTATCCGCATCTTCCATATGATTTTTAAGGCAGATCGCCGGATTAGAGCTTTGACGTGTTGCTAATGAAAATAAATACAGGTATTTATCGCGAGCCCATTTCATGGGATGCCGCGTCGTTCATTTTCTGATTGGAGGCTGTGTTCAGTGATGTATGCCATCGTTGAAATGGCGGGCGTTCAATACAAGGTTTCGGAAGCCCAGAAAATCCGCATTCCCAAACTGACAGAAGAGCCCGGAAAATCCGTGGATTTTGACAAAGTGCTTCTGATCGCCGACAAGGACCAGGTCAGTATCGGAAAACCCGTGGTCAAAGGCGCGAAGGTCGAAGCGAAAGTGCTCTCACACAGCAAGGATGACAAGGTGCTGGTGTATAAGAAAAAGAGCAAAAAAGGATACGAGAAAATCAGAGGCCACCGGCAGCAATTCACCGAAATACAGATAGAAAAAATCACGGTGTCGTAACGGCAATCGGTATTCTGGAATCGGAAATGGTCAATTGGAATTCCGAACTCTGAACTTTTTATCTGCAACCTGTAACCTGTAACTTGAAACCGGGGTTTTGTCATGGCACATAAAAAAGGTGTTGGCAGTTCAAAGAATGGGCGCGACAGCAACTCTCAGCGGCTTGGCGTAAAACGCTTCGGCGGGCAGCTCGTGTCGGCGGGAAGCATTCTGGTCCGCCAGAAGGGCACACGCTTCCATCCAGGAATCAATGTCGGAAAAGGCGGGGACGATTCTCTTTTCGCTAAAATCGACGGTAAGGTCAAATTTGAAATCAAGCGCGGACGGAACGTGATCAGCGTTTACGCCTGAAAAACAAGCTCCGAGTTCCGGGTTCAGAGTTGCGGGGCGGTGGATCGATTCATCGTCGGTTGAAGTTAAATATTTGAAGCGTGAAGTGAATAACGGGTTGAAAAATATTTAATTGTTTTAAAATTCTCCGCTTCAGACTGTCTTCCCGAAAGGTTTCTTTCGGGAATTTTTTTTGAAAATCCGCAGGAAACTTTGGTATTGTTTTCCTGTATACATAGACATCTGCCGGAATTCAATCTCATCAGGTTTACAGGGGAGAGATTCCATGAAACGCCAAACGGCTTATTGTGTCTGTTTCTTGTTGTGGTTCACCCCAAGCGTCATCTCTTTCGCGGCCGGGCCGCCTCTCAAGGGCCGGATACAGGGCCAGGTACTGGATGAAAGCACCGAATCGCCTCTGACCGGGGCCATGGTCATGGTCGAGGGCACGTCATTGGGAGCGGCGGCAGACACCTCGGGCGGATACATCATTGAACGCGTCCCGTCGGGGATCGTGAACGTCCGGTTCGTCATGATGGGCTTCGAAACCCGCGTCGTCAGCTCCGTCGTTGTGAATCCGGGCAGGACCACGTGGCAGAAGATTTTCCTCAAGCCGACCGTCCTGAAGGGCGGCGAAGTGAAGGTGACCGCCGGATTTTTCCACGACGCCAAGGACGCGGTGGTGTCCAACCAGAGCATGAACTACGAGGAAATCCGGACAGCCGCGGGAAGCGTCGAGGACATCCAACGCGTGGTCCAGGCCCTGCCCGCCGTGGTGTCCGCCGGGGACCAGGAGAACGAGATCATCATCCGCGGCGGCATGTACGGCGAGAACCTGTTCGTCATGGACCATATCGAAATCCCCAACCCCAACCATTTCGCCTACCAGGGGGCCGGAGGCGGCCCCATCAACATGATCAACAACCGGTTCGTCCGGCAGGTCGATTTCTACGCCGGCGCGTTTCCGGCCCGGTACGGGGACAAGGCCTCGTCGGTGCTCGACATATCCCTGCGCGACGGCGACCGCAGGCGAAGGACCGGCCACGCCGAGCTCGGCATGGCCGGCGCCGGACTGGTGGTCGAAGGTCCCATCCACCGCGGACAGGGGGCCTACATCCTGAGCGCCCGGAAAAGCTACCTGGATCTCATCG
>JBFZEN010000196.1:0-3430 GCA_041306805.1 bacterium | reverse complement strand
AGGTTTTTCCGCTCCAGGGCCTTGGAAATCACGTGCAGAAGATGGTCGGGATCGCAGGGCTTCGGCAGAAAATCATAGGCTCCCTTTTTCATGGCCTCGACGGCCCGCTCAAGCGTTCCGTACGCCGTGAGAATGACCACGAGCATGTTTTCGTCCATCCGGCGTATATTCGACAGCACCTCCATGCCGTTCATTTCAGGCATCTCGATGTCAAGCAGCACCAGGTCCGGCGATTCCTCCTGCGCCAGGGCTGTGCCTGCACGGCCGCTTTCGGCGGTGAGAACCGCGTACCCGTTGGCCTTCAGCCGGTCGCCGATGGATTGGACGATTTTCGCATCGTCGTCCACGATGAGAATTTTTTCTTTGGACATGGCTTCTCTCCGGAAATGGTCTGGTTTGGAGGTCAGGGAAGGGACGGCAGGATGAACGTGAACGTGCTTCCCCGCCCGGGTTCGCTTTTGACGGACAGGGTTCCCCCCTGGGCCTCGACGAGCTTTTTGGCGATGTACAGGCCCAACCCAAGCCCTTTTTGCCGCGGGCTGTCCTTGCCAATAATACGTTCGAAACGGCCGAACACCGACCCCTGCCTGTCTGCGGGAATGCCGATGCCGCGGTCTTCGACGGACACCGCCACCCATTCGTTCCCGTCCGCGATTTTCAGCGTTTTTCCGGCATGGATGCGCACGGTCTGCTCCTTCGGCGAATACTTGACCGCGTTTTCGACCAGGTTCGACAGGATCTGGAAAAGGGCGTCGGGATCGGCCTGAACGTAAAAACCGGAAAGGGATCCCGATTCAAGCCTGATGGATTTTTCAGCCGCAAAAGGCGCCAGGGTTTCGATGGTCCTGCCCACCATGCTTTCGAGCGATACCCTTTCGGGATTCAATTCCAGTTTGTCGGCCTCGATCCTGGCCGTGTCGAGCAGATTGATGATCATCCGGTTCAGGTATTGGCCGCTGTCGTGAACCCCCTTTAAATACGACTTGACCCTGCCGGACGGGTGTTCGGGAATGCCGTCCAGCAGATTCCGTACGCCCGTGATCATCGAGGCCAGCGGCGTGCGCAATTCGTGCGACACGTGCGATACGAAATCCGATTTCAGTCGGTTGAGTTTTTCCAGATGTTCGCTTTTGTTTCGCTCCAGCAGGGCCGCCTCCTGAAGCCGGATGCGTTGGACGGCCAGGGATGTCTCGTGCAGCAGCGCGGAGATCAGGTCAAGGTCGTCTTCCACGTACCGGACGCCGGACAGCTTTTCTCCGAGAGCCAATGCCCCGATGCGCGCTTCGGCGGCACCGATGGGGACGATGAGATGGACGCCTGCCTTCTTCAATTCCGGCACGGTCGGCAGGGCGGCCGTCGAGGCCGGGTTCATCAGCCCCCCTTCGGTCCCGGCCGCGTCTCGTATCGACCCCAGGGCCGGCCTGAATTGAAGCGCGTTTTTTTCGGAATCCGAAAACCCCCGCATCCGGTCCGGCGTCAAATCCCCGTCATGAAAACCAAGGACGGCCGCTTTTTGGACCGGGAGCGTCCGGCAGACGGTTTCAATCAGGCATTCGAATATATCGTCCGTGCCCGCGGCCGACGCCAGTCGCGCGCCCAGTTCCCTCGTGGCGGCCTTGTAATTGTATTTCAACCGGTAGAAAGTCTTGTCCACCCAGGCTTGAACACGGTTTTTAACCGGGGTGAAGAAAACCACGGCCAGCATGGTGAAGGCGATGATCAGAAAAGCATTGGCGTGCGTATTGGCCGTCAGGGCCAGGTTCCCAATCAATCCCACCAACATCAGGTACAATCCCGAGAGCAGCGCCGTAAGAACGCCGTAAACCAGGCTTCGATTGATGAGAAGTTCTATGTCGAAGACCTGGTACCTGACGATGGCGATGGCAAAGCTGACGGGGGCGGCCAGAAGCGCTAAATCCGTCGCCTCTTCCGGCACGAGGGGGCGGAAGCCGAGCATCAGGGGCAGCGTCCACAGTATCATGAATGGAAATGAACCCATTGCAAATCCCCAGAGAATCCACCGGACCTTGTTCTTGTCGCTCTTGAGCCGGGTGCCCGCATGCGAGCTGATCAGCGAAACCAGGGACAATAAAAAGTAAAGCAGGTTGTAGCCGCGAAGGACGTTGAATATCACATAATACACTGTGTAATGTTCGTGGAGTTTCGTCAGCACGGCCCGGGAGTGGACGAACAGAATGAGCGGAGCCAGTACCATCGCGGGAATGTACAGTGCCGCTTTGATCCGCGGATTTTTTTGAATCCAGGTTTTTTCAACGGGAAAGATCAGTGAAAAATGCAGAAGCAGGGCGGGAAAAACCGAATACATCAGGTAATAGAAATTCGGCAGGATGAAGTTCCAGGGCCTCGGCCCCGCCGGAAAATGGGCGTTGGTGATGAAAATGACGCAGGCGAGCGACTGGGTCAGATAAAAGAGGACTCGGGCCGGTTTTTCGGCTTGTTTTTTCCAGAGAACGAAAACGCCGATGCCCCAGAGAACGGCCCCGAACAGCAGCTTGATGAATACCAGAGTCCGGCCGTACCAGGCATTCGTGGCCACGGGAACGGCCGATTCTCCCCCCGTGCGCCGGACTGCCGCAAGCACCGTGTCGCCCCTGCAATGCTCGTCCAAGGCGAATTCGATATCATGGTAGTGGGGAACGGCGTATCCGCCCACGGCAAGAAGCGTGTCGCCCGGCTGAAGGCCATGGGCGGAAGAAAGGACGCGGGTGAGCACGAGCGCCCGGCCGCGGGCTTCGCAGGTGAAGGGAAACCCGGGCTTGACGAGCGCATTGTGAATGCCGAAATACGCGATGATCAGAACGGGCAGGGCCAGGCACCAGAACCGCGCCTTCCGCGTCACGGACCGGATGGATTGTTCTCCCCCCGATTCCATTCCGTTCTTCCCCTGAGAAGAGATTATGCAAACTAATTTGTTCTAAAATAATGTAATGGTCAAGTGAAATCTGTGATCCGATACGGAATTGTGATTTATTGCTCTTGGCGGTTCGGCCGGACGTTTGGTATCACAGCCTTGCCGTGTTCATGCCTACCGCGAAACGCCACCCGGTCAGGGGCGAAGTCATATACCGGACGCGTTTTCTGAACGAGTTGTATTCGTATTCGGCCTCTCCGGATCCGGTGGACAGCATTTTTTCGGCGGCCGCCTTGAGCGAGGGGGAGTCCTTGGTAAGGGGATTATCGAATACCATATCGAGCTTCGAATGCAGAACCGTAAGTCCATCCTTGCCTAGCGCGTAGAAAAATACGCCTTCGGGAAGCGACAGCGAAGCGGCCAGGGCCTCATTCAGTTTTTCGAGGAACAAAGTCGCTCCCATGGCCCCTGTCATTTGCTTCTTCTCGTCGTAAACCGGGACCGCGGTCACGGCTGATTTCCTTCCCGTGGATTTGCTGACCACCAGCGCCCCGATGA
>JBFZEN010000195.1:0-3656 GCA_041306805.1 bacterium | reverse complement strand
GATTCAGAAACAGGGACCTCGTGTCCGTCCTGCCCGAAAGCCAGGCCTTGGCCCTGTTCACGTGCTCACCGAACACGCGGGAAAGCACTTCCGGCCTGCCAGCCGGGCCCGCCGCGCCGAGCGATTCGAGCATCTTCGACTGCGACCTGATGATTTCGCGCATGTCCCTTTCCATGAAAAGCACGGCGTATTCGCGGCCGGGCGGAAGAAGGGGAAGGAGCTGGGCGATGATTTTGACCGCCCTGCCCTCGGCCTGAGGGAGCCACGACGCGTCGCGAGCCGTGGATTTCACCTGCTCGAACTCGAAATAACCCCTGGGATTGCTTTCGTCCGGCTTGCGCAGGCCGTCCGTGAGCAAAGGCATTCCCCCTTTTTCGAGCATCTGCATCATGAGCGAAGTTCCCGACCTGGGAAGCCCGGAGACGACGATGATCATGTTTTTCTTCCTTCAATCACAGACCCTGTCCTGATGCAAATGACAAGGGCCTTGGAATCTTTTCCAAAGCCCTTTTTAAATTGGCGGATATTCCCCGCATGGCGCGGAAGATAAATCATCTCATGAGCATGAGCTTCACGATGCCCCGGTCATCGCCGGCTTTGACCTCGCAGAAATAGGTTCCCGCGTTCTGGTTCTCCGCGTTCCATTTCAATTTGTGCGAACCGGCCTGCATGACGCCGTCGGCCAGCACGGCCACCTTGCGCCCGCGCACGTCGTACACCGTGGCCAGCACGGCCGCGTTTTCGGGCAGGTCGAAACCGATGGTCGTCTCGGGGTTGAACGGATTCGGGTAATTCTGGCGCACGGAGAATTCCGATGGAATCACGGCCTGGGTGTCGACGCGGATCAGCCGCTGGCTGGTTGTTTTCCCCCTGTCGTCAACGTCCGAAAGCATATACTCGTACACCGTATTCCCTTCGGCGTTCACGTCGACGAAGGAATAATCCTTTTTCGAGGAGGAATTACCCGATGAGCGCAGGGCGTCGTGCGTTTTGTAGCCGGCGATCTCGGTCCAGGGACTTGCAGGATTGCCGTCCTGATCGAGCACGCGGCGCGACAGGACGAAACCCGCGTGGTTTGTTTCACTTTCAGTTGTCCATTCCAGCCTGACCCCATTTGAGCCCGCCGAGGCCGAGAAAGCGGATAGGGCCACGGGCAGGGAAGTGTCCTGCTCGCCCGCGAGTATGCCGATGCCCGGCATGTCTTCATAAGCCAGGCCCGTGATGGTCGCCGAATCCGCGTTGTACGACGGAATTGAAACCTGGACCCATCCGTAATGGGTGTGTCCGTCCATGTCCTGAAACCGGACGCCCAAATACCGGTTCGAAGTATAACGGAAATTACCTCCGGCTGAGTACGGGTATTCCATATAGCGCGCCATGTTTGAATTTGCGCCCGTTGCGGCGAATGACCTCGATGATCCGATTGTGGCTCCGCCGTTCAAGGCCGACGCATATGCGGCGGTTCCGATGAAAGCGGCATTTCCCGTGGCGGGGAAAACGCCGACTTTGTTCGTGGTGACTGTTTGGGTCGTCGAGTAGGGTGTCGAATGGCCCTTGTAGCGGTTATAGCCCCCGTAAGTGGGAGTATAAAACCAATACGTGCTTGTGGTGGTATATCGCGATGAGATCCAGTTTCTCTGGGTCCGCACACTTTTGTTAAATCGAATCTGAAATTTGTTTTCCCCGGCGAATTGCACGTCGAAAACCTCTCCGTTTTCCATCAGGACGGCGTCGGGGTCGATGTCGGTGTAATGGATCGTGGAATCGGCCTTTTGGGTGCCCAATAGCAGGCTTGCGGCCGCCAGTGAGTAGGCGGACAGCCGTTTTTCGAGCAGGAATTTCTGTTTTTGTGATTTTCGCTGCGCCATGATTTGCTCCATATCCCCGGTGTCAGACGGGTATAATGGGTTCGTATTATTTTGAATATTAATAAAAATATGCTGAAAAGGCAAGCGATTCCTGCGGCCGTCCCCCGGAGGGGAAAAAGCCGCAATAAATACTCCGGGAATGGATTTCTGAAAACCATCCGGTCTGCCGGACAGAAAACCGTTATGGGGTTCCTGTCCTCGGACGGGGTGTCCTTTTCCTTAAATCATCCAAAACCCGGGCGTGGGCCGCGCTTGGGTCCGGTTTGTTCAGCCTCAGTTTGTAGATTCGGGCTAAAATCTTCCGCGCGGCCCTGAACGAGGGGGCCATGGAAAGACAAACTTCCAGCGCCTGCGCCGCGCGTTCGAAATCCCCCATTTTTGCGCAAGCCAGGCCGAGCGTGTAATGCGCGCGCGGGTACTGGTGCATGAGCCCGACGGCGTTCAACGCGTGCATGGCCGCTTCCTTGTAGACTTTTTTTCTCATACAGGTCAGGGCCATGCCGTGCTGGGCCGCCGGGCTTTCAGGATCGATTTCCAGGGCTCTGGCGAAGGTTTTTTCGGCGTCAAGAATGCGCCCCATCTTAAGATAGGCGCTGCCGATCTGCTGGTGCAATGTGGGCATGCGGGGGTCCGCCTTCTCGGCTTTCAACAGGTTTTCCAAAGCCTCGAGGGTCTTGCCTTCGGCCAGGGCCAGAGTGCCGCGCAGCAGGTCGAACTGCGGAGATTTCTTTTTCCGGGTTTTCAGCATCGCCTCGACGACGCGCCTGCAATCAGCGAGCCTGCCGAGGGCCTGGAAGCATCTGGCCAGCTGAAAACCGTAACGGACCTGATCCGGCTTTTTTGCGAACAAGCTTTCAAGCAGGGGCAGCGCGAGGGTGTATCGTTTTTTCTGCATGTAAACCCGCGCCAGGTAGAAATTCGACTCGTTCAATGTCCTGTCCAGGGCTTCCTGCGCGTTTTTCCCGGGCTTTTCGACGTAACCCAAAGCGATGAGCTGCTCCATGGCCTCATGCTCGGCGTAGGGATCCGATTTGAGGCCGGGCGGGTGCATGCCGCATTCGCCTTCGACCTGCTCCCAGCTCGGTACGGTTTCGGGAGCGAACGGTTTTTCGAAGGCCTGAACCAGGGGCCTGCCGTCCATATCCTGTCCGACCGGAAGGCCGAACAGCGAAAGCACGGTAGGCGCCACGTCGAGCAGGCCGGCCCCGTAAATCCGTTCATCCTTCCGGATTCCGGGCCCTTTCATCACGAAAATTCCATACGGCCTGTGCTGCCAGGCGGGTCCCGCGGGTTCCTTCGGCACACCCCTGGGCCTCAGATGGTCCGAGTGAAAACCGTGGTCCGACACCAGAATCACGGTGGCATCTTCCCCTGCCAGCTGCAGCAGACGGCTCAGCATCATGTCGTGGAACAGATAACCGCCCGTGACCACGCCCTTATACAGGTCGTACTTTTCCTGCCTCACCTGCTTCAGCTTCGGGGGATGGAAATTCATGAATCCGTGCGAAAAATGGTCTATCGCGTCGTAATAGACCGCGGTGAAATCCCATTCCTCGTTCTCGAGTATCCACGTCGCGGCGGCGTGTATGGACGCGCAATCGGCGATAATGGCAGCGAGCGACTGAAGCCGCTTTTCCTTCGCCTGGTCGATTTCCGCAGCGCGGGGCACGAAGGGAAGGATGTGGGCTTCAGTGAGTTCGGCCGGATGCACGCGGAGTTCGTCGAAGATCAGCGCTTTCCCGGCCGGATGCACGGTGCCGGGGGGCATGGGCCAGGGCTTGTTTATGG
>JBFZEN010000194.1:0-6389 GCA_041306805.1 bacterium | reverse complement strand
TCATGAACGTCCCGTCGCCGTTGTTCAGATGCAGTTTGGCGGCCCCTGAATTGTAGGCCGTCAGGATGTCCAGATATCCGTCGCAATCGTAATCGGCCAGCGCCATGGCGAAACCGTCGCCATTAACCGCCACGTTCGCCTGCCTGCCCGAGTTGGAGAACCGCCCGTCCGCGTTCTGAATGAACAGCACGTTCTCCGCCGACCGTCTCACCACGAACAGATCCAGCCGGCCGTCATTGTTGAAATCGCCCCATTCGGCGGACTTGTTGTTCTGCTCAAGACGCACCTGGGCCTGGTCCGTGACGTCGCTGAAAGTTCCGTTTTGGTTGTTGCGGTACAGTATGGTGGAACCCACATCCGAATTGATGACATAGAGGTCCGGGTAACCGTCGTTGTTATAATCTCCCGCGGCGACCGCTGAACTTTGGGCCGTTGCCGGACCGGACACCCCGGCGTCTCCGGCCACATCCGTGAACGTTCCATCGCCGTTGTTACGGTAAAGCGCATTGACGGTTTGCCACCGGCATATGAACAAGTCCAGGTCCCCGTCCAGATCGTAGTCGAAATACGCGGCCCCGTTGGTTTCGGAGGGTGTATCCGTAATTCCAGCCTGGGACGTGGCGTCATAAAACCGGCCGGTACCGTCGTTCATCATCAGCTTGTCCAGAAAACCGTACCCGCCTCCAAGAAACAGATCGAAATACCCGTCCCCGTTCGCATCGGCTGGAATTACCGCGCGATCGAACCTTTTCTGGTCTGCGATATCAGCCTGCACTTCGGTTTGGTTGAAGGAGTGGTTTTCATTCTGAAGAAACAGCGCATTGGGATACCCGTCCACTGCCGTGGTGAACAGATCTTCCCGCCCGTCCCGGTTCCAATCGATCCAGGCTCCGCAACGGCCGCCTCCGGCGATGTGGATGCCGGACTGCGCCGTGATGTTATTAAAAAGCGTCATCAACGGTTTTTCATGGACCGTGAACGGGCTTCCCGTCACGGTGATGGGGAAATCATCATCCGTCTGGGAAAGACGGATGATGCATTTGTCCGATTCAAATGCGGAAGGCAGCCTCCAGATAAAGGGTTTATGGTCGATAAACGTGTATCCCTTGATTTTCTGCCAGCTCCGCCCGCCGTCGCCCGAAAAATCGATCTGGTTGATGTACCAGATGTTGCCGCTGGTTTCCCATGAAATCTCGATCGTGGAACCTGCCGTGTACACATCGCCGGTCATCGGGCTGGCCACGGTCATGGATTTGTCTTTTTGCTTGTCGCGGATCGTGAAGAACTCGCTGATTCCGTACACGGTCGCGTCGCTTGCGTCGCTGACGCGCACTTTTGCATGTTTGGTCCATATCCAGGGCGGATTCCAGTACGAAACGCCGTCGTTCCAGCTGGACCCCGAAGGCGACCCCCACTTGGGCACCCTGGCCCATGTTTTCCCGTCATTCACCGTGTAGTCGATCACCACGAATTCCACGTCGGCACTCGAATTCCAGATCACATTTTCACAGGCCCAATCCAGTACCGTCTGGCTGTTCGGATATGTCACCTCAATCCACTTTCCCCAAACGTCAGCCTGCGCCAGCATCAGCAGCACGCCGGTCACGAGCGCCCAAAAGTGGTTTTTTTTCAAGCCAAAAAGATCATTCAAACGCATGATGTCCTTCCCTAAAAGCCTTGAATCATCGATAAATCAATATAATAAAATCATTTTGACGCTCAACCGGATGTGTTCGGCTTCCATCCTGCAGATGTACACGCCCGAGGCGACGGATTGCCCTCCGTCGTTCCTGGCGTCCCAAATCACGGTATGAATTCCCGCCTGACGGGGCGTTCCATCCATCAGCGTTTTGACCAGCCGCCCCTGCATGTCATAGACATGAATGGAGACGTCGGCCGCCCTGTCAAGCCGGTAATCGATAAACGTCGTCGCGTTGAAGGGATTTGGATAATTCCGGATCATGTAGGGATTTTCAGGAAATATTTTTCCGCCGGTTTCCCCGGATAGCAGCACCGCCGTTCCAAAGCGTTTCAATTCCACGCGCTTGGAACCCATGGGTTCCCATGTGGCCGGCTTGCCCGCGACAATCACGGAATCATATAAAGCCGAAGTGCCGACCACGTTCGTGGAATCGTTATTGATCTGGAAACAAATCAATTCTCCCTCCGAGGGACCTTCGTCTTCAGGAGTTGAAGAATCATCGCCCATGACGCGAATAAGAAACATGTCCTTTTTACTGACAACTGCTTTTCCACACATTACCCGTTTTGAATCGAGTACCTTGACCGTATCCCCGATGTTGTATACGCCATTCTGAACGGCCCAAAAATCACAAAAATAGGGTATCTGGCTCGTGTTGGGTTGTACTGGATTATCCGATAAATTTGAAGCCACTGATTTTGACAATATGTAACCGCTGGCTGGATATGTCAATGTTTTTGCTGCACTCATCTTAATCCAGTAGCCACACAATGGAGTAAGCGCATTCAAATCATTCAAGTAGGAGGCCCTGCTCCGGTCCCACGTTTTTGCACTTCCTGCAGCTGCATCATACCCGCTCACAAAAACATAGCTTGGATCGATGGATTGCAATGAATGGGTGATCAGATCGGGAACGTCGGGAAGATATGAAATCAAATTCCATCCCTGTCCGAGCAAAATGGGCGTGGTCACGCTGATGGATGCGCCGTTGATCACCAGCTGCTTCGCCGATGCAGCATTGAGTTTCATCCAGTAGCCGTGTAATCCATCAAGACTGGTGAGGTCGTTTAAATAGGAAGCGCGGGATGCGTCCCAGGTCTTGGCCCCGACACCTGAAAAATACCCCATTACAAAAACCACAGGATTTCCGCCCAGAATTCCCGGTAATGTGGGCAGCGACGGGACCAGGGGAAAAGACATCAGGTTCCAATTGGGATACAACGTGATGGTTTTATTAACCGTGCCGGGATTCTGTGTCACGGTCAACGTACCGCCTGCAGTGCTCGAGATGGCGATTTCACCCGTCAGGTTGAAGAACTTGATTTCCGTGATCGTCATTGTCGTGGTGCTTCCGGGATAGCCGATGACGAGAAACTGCAGGTTCAACAGAATGCCGTCGTCCAGAACGAGCCTTTTCAGCGGCTGGTTGGTCGTATACCCGCCCACCCGTACAGTGTCATTGACCGCCCGGTAAACCGGTTCCCCCCAGTTCGACGTCATGGTACCCAGCACGTAAGCGCCGATCGGCTGGATCACCGTGCCGTCGTACCGCACCTTCATCTGATAGGCGACCAGAGAATCGGTTAAAGCGATACCGGTGACCTGAACGGGAATGCTCACGGTTTCTCCCTGCATCGCCGATTTGCTGGAAATGGAAACCACGACTGCGCTTCGGGCCAGGCCGGTAAAAGCAAGGATTGTAATACAAATCCATGCGCCGTATTTTCCCCTCACCCTGGTCTGCATCCGGTTTTCTCCTATTTTAAAAACATCATTTTTTTCATGTGCACATTTTCGTTCTGCGCCAGTCTGACCAGATACAGGCCCGATGGTACATCGCGTCCGTTTTCGTCTTTCCCGTTCCAGAAAACGACGTGCCTGCCCCCGTCCCCGCAGCCCTGCCAGAGCCGGCATACGAACTTTCCTGACGTTTCGTAAATGTCCAGATACGCCGTTCCGCCCGGTTCCGTAAAAAATGCGATTTGCGTCTGCGCGTTGAAGGGGTTGGGATGGTTCTGCTCAAGTCCGGGCCTTGTGGGCATGTGGGATGCGTCGCTTTCGACTGAAGAGAGGATGTCTATTCGGAAAGCCGTGCGGCACCACGTCACGCCCCCGTGAGCGTTGAAAGCCTTGACGCCCCAATAGTAAACGCCGCCACCCAGAGCGGTATCCGGCAATACCAAAGTCGTGTCATTCCCGGTGAAGGCTTCAAATACGGGATTGTCCTGAAACTGGGGGGTGCTGCCTATGTAAAAATGGTACGCCGTTTTGTCGGATGGTTCGGCATCCGCTGCGCGGTTCCACGCGAAGCGGACCGGTTTTGTGAACTGCATGACCGTATCAGCCGGCGGGGACAACAGATCGAATACTCCGGGCGGATCGGCCTGCTCCTCGAAGACGGCCGTCACCTGCAGGGGTCCGTCCATCCGCAGCTTGAGAGGATTCTGAAGCGAAACCGTGTCTCCCTTCCATTCCTTAAAACGGATTCCCGTTCCGGCGAGGGCCTCAATCGCGACCGAATCTCCTTCATTGTGCCATTGTCCGGCGGGTTGAATGGAGAAGGACGCGCTTTTTTCGGCAGGAGATTCAATCTGCACCTGAAGCCGGTATTGTACCGAATAATGGACGGTTTCATGCGCGGGGCTGTTCACCACGAATGTCACTCCGGGCTGATTGGACGCGACAGTACCGGACCACCCGGAAAAAGCGCGCCTTGTATCCGCCGATGCCTCCACGACGGTATCGGCGCTCAGGGTCACGATGCTCCCCTGGCGGTACCATCCCTCGCCCTGCGGAGAGAAAACATCCGGATCTCCGTTTACCTTTAAAAAATACTCCGGCGTGTAGACGGCCGTGACCGCAGCGGCGTTCGGGGGAACCGTATAGGTCAGAACGCGGTCCCCGCCTAGATTCCAGGAGGTAAAACGGTAACGCGTACATGAATCGGCCTGACTGGTCAGCACGGGCAGCAACGCGTGTTTTGAACCGGGTGCCAGCGACAGCGTGTTCGGAGTGGGATACCACAGGCCGTCCACCTGGACGGGCATCCCCTGTTCAGGAGACGATTGAAAAGTCACGGGAACACCACCGGCCACATGATGCCTCAAATAAGGAAAGGCGCCCAAATCCGGGCGCGTTCCGTCCGCATCCAGCGGTCCTGATGGATGCCCGGCATCGATACACGGCGAGCCGGATCGCAGCGAAAAATCGCCTTTCACGGAATCCGCAAAAAGCGGATCCGCGTACATCACGCCTTCGCCTTCTTCTCCCTCGTCAGAACGCGTAAAACAGTCGTACAAAACAATCGCCTTTCCGTCATCGAACTGCTGGTTGTATACATCATCATCGTTTTTCCAAATGATGGAGTTGACCACGGTCGGCACGGTCAGTTCTTCTCCTGTTTTCGTAACCACCTCAAGCCCCCGCCTGGGATGGTTGACGATCGTGTTATGCGCAAACATCACCCTGGCTTGATTGACGGACGCGCCATCCCCGCATTTGGCCGAGTTGTGAATCATCAGATTGCCGCATAGAATGGGTGAATACCCGGCCACGCGCTGGTACGAACCGTCGATATAAACGCCGCCTCCGGCCCAGTCGGCGTGATTGTCAATGATGATGTTGTGCCCGATGATCGACAGCCAGTCCGCGGACAGGATGCCGCCCCCGGCAAGATCGTCTCCCCCGCCCCCCCCGGTTATGGTAAATCCGTCAACCATGGTCTTATGCTGCATGAACAAAACGCGGTCCTTGCCGTCTCCCAGAAGTATGGTCCGGTACAGGGCGGGATTCCTGTCTGAGACGTCGATCTCGCTCCCTTGGAATCCACCCATCAATATTGCGCCGGTTTTCAGGTTCAGTGCCTCCTGATACACGCCCTGCGCCACCCATATCCATGCACCGTCCCTCTCGGCCGCCGCGTCGATGGCCTTCTGAATCGTTCGGTACGCCTTTGCCCAGCTTGTGCCGTCCTCCGGACCGGGTGCGTCGTGTTTGACATAAATGATCGAGGTGGTATCGGTCCGGTTCAGCTGTAAAAACATCGTCTGCATTTTTTTCAGTCTTGCACCCATGGATAGAACCGGATTCACCGTTTCCTTCGCGAGCGGTAAGACCGGATCCCATGCCGATCCGAAAACCGTCAGGGCGCGGGAGAGGCTGAAGGCCAGCAATATCCGCCGCGTGACCGCAGGCCAGGCGGATGGATGGTTGAGTTTCACTGAGCCGTCTCCCTTTCCTCGGTGGACGGGAATGCGGGAGATTCGCTCTGTGATTGAATGGATACCTCCTGCCAACGGCCCCGGACATCTCCGACAAGAATACCCTGGAATTCCTGGTCGTGATAATCATGGTCGATCAGAGAAAAAGTCCTCGATTCCGGAGAAAAAATCCACCGACCGACCCGGAACGGGTCGACCGGTCGGAATCCTTCGGCCGTCCGGGCGATTTGGAATGCATCGAACATCGAGATAAAACCGTCGCCATCCGTATCGGCTGCAAGACGCTCTTCGGGTGACAGGGAGGTCAATCCCATGGCCGCGCTGGCCGTCAGGCTGGCGTCTTCTGTTCCGATGGCACCGTCGATGCCGTTTCCATCGCGGACTTTCACGGGTTTGACCGTGACGGTTCCACCCAGTGGCAAATGGGACAGCCTGTACAAACCATTGGCATTGGTCGCGTTTTCACG
>JBFZEN010000193.1:0-9648 GCA_041306805.1 bacterium | reverse complement strand
AATCTAAATTTCTCCAGGTCTCCATTTCTCACAGTCGCTCGTCTCTCCATCACTTCACGCTTCACACTTCACGCATTAATTCTGTTGGGCGACGGCACCAGATCGGTCAGCGACGTGATCGCGACCGGTTTGCCGGAATCAATACTCTTGCGCGCCGCAATCCCCACCAGGCAGGACATGGCCCCGTCGCGCGAACCCGCGGCCAGCTTCAACGGATCTTCGGCGTCCGGATTCTTGAAAATCATGTCTTTCATGCGCACGTCGCCTCCGCCGTGGCCGCCCGTACCGAACGGAATCTTGATCAGCTGGCTCTTGCCGAAATTGTCGGTCACGCGTATCTCGTCGAACTTGTCCATGGCCCAGGGCTGGCGCTCGTGTATCCACGCCTCGAGCCTGCCGTCGGTGCCGTTGAACGCGATGCGGTAGCCCTCGTAAGGCGAATACGCGGTCAGCGAATAGCTCACCTGAACGTTGTTCGCGTACTTGATCTGCACGGCCATCTTGTCGAAAATGTCGACGTCCTCCCGCCAGACGCACCCGTCGCGGTAATATTTGTCGTGCTTTTCGTTGGCCGCGTACAGGGCCATGTAGGTCTTGTCTTTCGTGACGTCCCAGTAGAATTTGCACTGCTTTTTGTATTCGCAGACCCTGCAGTTCGTCGAGCGGAACTCGTGGTTCGAACCGTAGAACTCCAGCGCGCCGTAGGCGAACACCTCGAAGGGATCCGAGTCGATCCACCAGTTCAGCAGGTCGAAATGATGCGAGGCCTTGTGCACGAGAAGCGAACCGGACCTGTCGCGCAGGCGGTGCCACCTTCTGAAATAATCGGCGCCGTGGTAGACGTCGAGATACCAGTGGAAATCGACCGACGTCAGCTGTCCGATGCGGTGCTGCATCAGCAGTTCCTTGATCCTCTGCCTGTGAGGCGAGTACCGGTAGTTGAAGGTGACGATCATGGGCTTGTCCGCCTTACGCTCGGCGTTCAGGATGGCCTGGCATTTTTTCTCGTCGGTGGTCATGGGTTTTTCGGTGACCACCTTCAGGCCCGCGGCCAGCCCCTTCGTGATGAATTCGCTGTGCGTGGCGTCCACCGTGGTGACGATCAACGTGTCGGGCTGCGTCTCCTCGATCATCCGGTCGAAGTCCGTGAACGTGGGGCATGACGCCCCCATGAGCTTCTTCGAGGCTTCGACCCGGCCCGGGTTGACGTCGCACAGGCCCACGTAATCCACCCTGTCGCCGTAGTCCTTCAGCACGTCCCGGCCCCACATGCCCGTGCCCCGGCTTCCCGTTCCCACGAGGGCGATTTTCCGTCTGGGTCCCGTATAGACAGCCGCGGTTTTTTTCTGCGCCGGTCCGGCAAGGACGGCGCCGGCCACCACGGTTCCAGCCGTGGCGAGAAATTCCCTTCTTTTCATGGCTGCTCCTTGATTTTAATTCGAAAAATTCAACTTTACCGAGAAATATCGCGTCAACAACCTTATATGGCAGATACAACCACCGAAATTCACCGAATAACACTGAAACACTTTTTCCTTTGAAAATGAATCAATTACACATGAAAGGATGCCTTGCGAATTTGAATCTGATTGTCCTTTCCGGTGGCTTCGGTGTTTGACCATTTTTTTCATGGGCTATTTCAATAAAGTCAGTTTTCTGCTCGAACTGCCGTCCTTCGTTTGAAGCACGCACAGGTACAGCCCGCTCGATACAGACAGGCCGCGCTCGTCCAAACCGTCCCATAAGACACGGTGGGAACCGGCGGGATAAAATCCTCCGGCCAGGCGGCGGACGGGCCTTCCGTCCGGCGAAAAAACGGTCATCGTCAACGGTCCGGCCGACGAGAGGCTGAAGCTGATCTGCGTCTGGGCGTTGAATGGATTCGGCCAGTTCTGCTTGATGGCGAAACGGCCCGGAAGCGCCGAGACCTCCGGTTCGGCCACGCCGGTCGCATTGGAGGCCGGGTGGAATTGCAGCCCGCGGACGCGGTTGCCCGCGAGCTCGGGATCGCTTTCGACCTCGCAGAGGTTGAGCGCGAAATCGTAATTTCCGTAGCGCTGCAGGGTCTTGACAAGCAGCGTATTTTCACCGGCCTGCAGTGTTACGGGAACACGCTCGGAGAGAAGCAGGGCGAAGCTTCGGGTTCCGCCGTACGCGTAAACCGGATTTTGGTTCAGGTAGATGATGACGGCCTCGTCCGAACCTATCCACAGTTCGGCGGCTCCGGACGACGGGGACGTGAAATAGGTGAATGCGTACGATACCACGCCGCCCGCGGTGTTGAAATAGCTCTTCAAATCGATCCGGTCGTCGAAGAAATAGACCGCATCGCTCCATCCGTCCTGCCCGGCCATGGGTTCGAGCCGCGCCTCCTCCGCGAGGAAGGCGTGATTCATCGGATCGCTGATTCCGTCCGTGGGAAAGGCCTTCGACAGTATCCATTCCCGGTTTCCCCTGCCGAACATGAGTTGAAAATCGGTTGTCTTTTTTCTCAGGCGCTTCGCCAGCGAAGCCACGCTGCGCCCCAGGACGTGGATGTCTTCGGGCCGGTTCGTGCCGAGACCGGTCTTGGCGGCCAGGCAGATATGGTCCACGTCGTCGGGATTGATTCCGGCCAGTTCGGCGCAGACGTGGTCGACGGCCACGGGGTCCTTGCCCGCGATGATGGTGTTGAAACGCACGGCGTTGGTGATGACTCCATTCGACCTCACGGCCGATTTTTCCTTCTCGAGGGTCACGATGGCGTCGACCACCGCCAGATCGATGTGCGCGATGGCCGACAGGTCCACGATTTCCTCGTCCGTCCAGTCGCGGGGAAAGTCCGTCGCATGCCTCAGCCTGTTGGCGTAGCCGTTCTGGCCGACGCCCGAGGTCTTGGGATAGCCGTACTTGGTGCAGGCCGCCAGGCCGATCTGGTTTTTCAGCGCGCTGGTGATGCCGGGATTGTGAATTTTGAGGACGGGCACGGTGATATAGACATCCGCTTCCTTCACGGCCTTGTGAACGACGTACGAGCCCTTCTGGGGGGCGGCCGTGCCGCCTCCGGGGACATTCAGCACGAGAAGGTCCTGCCAGGGATTGTTGGGCGGAGATCCGTTCAAATTCAGCGTATCGAAAGGCACCCCGGCCAGGTCGGGGTCCGAAAAAAGACCGGGGTAGCCGGCGGCGTCCCAGAGCTTCGTCCACTGGGGCGCGCTGCGCGTGGAATACGGAAGCTCGTAACGCATGACGCGCGGCGCTCCCTCGGCGATGGTGATGCGGACGTTCCCCTGGGTGAATTCGTGGATCAGTTTGACAAGCGCCTTGACCACGCGCACGTCGGTCACCTCGCCGCTTCCCGGAGGCTCGGGGTCCACGATGTTGGGCTTGATCAGAACCCGGTCGCCCGGCTTGACGATGCCCTGCCACCCTCCCTGCAGCTCCACGGCCTTTCGCACCATGTCCTCGATTTGCCTGTAGGTGATGTTCGCATCGGTGGTCAATGCCGGGCTGGCAAGGCCTTCCAGATCCGACGGAACCACGGCCACGTCGGTCTGCCCGGCTTTGGCGCCCGAAAAACCGGCCGCGTTTCTGAAAACCCCCTGCTGCACCGTGAACTGCACCGAACTCTTCAGGTCCCATAACACGAAAAGGGCGATCAGGACCGCGGCCAGAACCGACACCGGTCTTTTTAAATATTTCGTTTTGTCCATTAAAAAAAATATCCTCAATTTTAAATTCTCCCGGAGCCGGGGACCAAGCTTACAGTTGCAAGTATCAAGTTACAGGTTACAAGAATCTGCCATCTGGTATCCATAACCCATTACCATCACCTTTTTATCTATCCCCTATCCCCGAATCCCCACCACCGTTTTTTCACCCTATCCATTCCACACACATCCCCAGAACGACCGCCCCTGCCATGGTGACGGCCAGGTACAGCCAGAACGCCTTTCCCCTGAAAACGGACCTCATCATCACCAGAGTCGATATTTTGGTCGCCGGGCCGGAAATAAAGAAAGCCAGGACAGCGCCCTTTCCGAGGCCCATCTCAGACAGCTGCTGCATGACAGGAATGGCCGCTCCCCCGCAGGCATACAGGGGAACGCCCGCGCCCGCCGCGGCCAGCACCGAGACCAGGGGATTCTTCCCCACCGTGCGAAGTATGAAATCGGGCGGCACCGTGTTTTTGACGGCGGCGGCGACGGCCACGCCCAGCAGAACGGTTTTACCGATGAAAAGTCCATTGCGAAGGAATGATTTGAAAAAAATCGTTCCTGATTTTTCCGGGCATCGACGCCCCGCCCCGGCGGCATGCGCGCGGCCGTTCTCGCCTGTGGGACCTGCGGCCGCGACGATACCGTCATTGGGCGTCAGAAACCGCGCCAAATATCCCGCCGATAAACCAAGCAGAACGGCCGCGGCCAGGCGGTAAAACGCCATTCCATAACCGAACGTCCCGGCCGTCAGAAAAAACAGGTTGGGGTCGATCAGCGGCGACGCGGTCACGAAGGCAAGAAGCACGGCGACGGGAATGCCGGCCGATGCCAGGGCCCCCGCGAGAGGGATGGCGGCATATGTCCCCAGGGGCGACGCGGCCCCCATCAGGGCGGCCCCGGTGATGGACGCATGCTGCTTTCCCTTGAAAAACCGCATCAATTTCTGTTGCGGCAACCCGGTTTTCAGAACAGCCGTAATCACCGCGCCGGCCAGAATCCAAATCCATATCGCTTTCAGGAGCAGCAGTATGTCGGCAAGTATTCTGAATGTCAGGCTGTTTTGATAGGTGAAATACAGCTTTTCGAACCATCGAAACACGATCATCACTTTTTAAATTAGCAAAATTTACCGCACAAATCAAGGGATAAGGGAAAACGATTGTGGACAATGGGAAAGGGATCTCCGATCATGAGTCCACGGTTGAGGCTTGTCTACAATGATGAAGACGGTGCATCGGGTCTGTTTTCAACTCCATGTCATTGCGAGTCGCGCCGTGGCGGGACGAATCATTTCTTTAAACCTTGAACGAAAAATGAAACGCCGTTCCATGGTTGTTCTCGACCTTCATTTGTCCGTTCAACTGGTCCTCCACCAGAATCCGCACCAGCCTGAGGCCGAGGGATCCGGCCTTTCTGAAGTCGAATGAAGGCGCCATGCCGACCCCGTTGTCGTGAACCGTAAAAACCGCCATGCCGTTTCGCATGCGCAGCGAAACCTTGATTTCACCCCGCTTATGGAACGAGGCGGGGAAGGCGTATTTCAGCGCGTTGGAGATCAGCTCGTTGATGACCAGGCCGCACGGCACGGCCTTGTCCACGCCGATTTGCAGTTTTTCCATCTCAATGGTCAGCGCCACCCGTTTGGGATTGATGTTGTAGGCCCTGAACAGTTCGTTCGCCAGGCTGTGGATGTAGCTGTTGAAATCAATGTCGTTGAAGTTCTTGGACTGGTAGAGGTTCTCGTGCACCAGGGCGATGGACTTGATGCGGTCCTGGAATTTCAGGAAAACAGCCCGAGAGCGGGCGCTGTGGACGTTCTTCTGTTCGAGCCGCAGAAGGCTTGAAATGACCTGAAGGTTGTTCTTGACCCGGTGGTGCACTTCCCTCAGCAGAACCTCCTTCTCCTTGAGCTGACGCTGGATGCGCCTTTCGGCTTTCATGCGCCGTTGCACCTGGCGGTTCAGTTTGAGGTTGACGGCCTCGAGCCTGACGTTCTGCCGCACGATATTGCGCGTCCGCATGCGGATGTATACATAGATGCACAGCGTCAGGCCTAAAACCGAGGCCATCTTGAACCACCACGTCTTCCAGAACGGGGGCCGGATGACGACGCTCAGGCTCACGCCGGTTTCATTCCACCGGCCGTGGTTGTTCGAGCCCTTGACCCTGAACACGTAGCGGTTCGGGGGCAGGTTCATGTAGGTCGCCGTGCGTTCCGTGCCGACTTCGTGCCAGTCCTTGTCGAATCCCTCCATTTTATAGGCGTACCTGTTTTTCCGGGTGCCGGCATAATTCAACGCGGCAAACGTGAACGAAATGACATTCTGGCTGTGCGACAGCGTGATTTCTCGGGTTTCGCCTATGTGTTTCTCAAGGGGCGATCCTGTCGTTCCGATGGAGACCGGTTTGCCGGATACCTCGAATCCGGTGATCACGACGGGCGGAATGTAGGTGTTCTCTTTCAGGCTGTCCGGATGGAAGGCGTTGAAGCCGTTCATGCCGCCGAAGTACATGACGCCCGAACGGTCCTTGAGAAAGGCGTTGTAATTGAACTGGTCGCCCTGCAGCCCGTCCAGGGCGTCGAAGTTGTGGAATGACCGTGCTTCGAAATTGAAACGCGATATCCCCTTGTTCGTGCTGAGCCACAGGTTGCCGTGCCCGTCCTCGAGTATTCCGCAGACCGCGTTGTTTGGAAGCCCGTCCTTTTCTGTAAACGCAATGGCCCTGCCTGTTTCCCGGTCGAACAGGTTGAGGCCGCCCCCCAGCGTGCCGACCCAGAACCGTCCCCGGCTGTCCTCATACAGGCACAAGACGTAATTGTCGCTCAGCGCGTCGGGATGCCGGGAATCGCGCACGTACCGCGTGAATGTTCCGTCCTTCCGGTTGTACCGGTTCAACCCCGAGAACGTGCCGACCCACACGTCGCCCCGCCTGTCTTCATAAATGAATTTACAGTCGTAATGGGAGAGCGAGGTCGGGTCGAACGGGTTGTGGTTGTAGCCGGTGAACGAATTGCGCTTCTTGTTGTACACCGAAATGCCGTTGTGCGTGTCCAGCCACAGGTCGCCGAAGCGGTCTTCCATGATCCAGTAGATGTCATTGCCGATGATCGCGTTCGGATCGTCCGGATTCGAGAGAGTGTGGGTAAAACGGTTGGCCCGCGGATCGTACCGGTTCAGCCCGCCTTCGTACGTTCCGATCCAGAAAATTCCCTCGCGGTCCTCGTAAACGCATTTGATGTTGTTCGAACTCGGGCTGAACGGATCGCCCGGCCTGTGCATGAACACGGTGAACCGGTCCGAACCCTTCCGCTGAAGGTTGATGCCTCCCCATTCCGTCCCCACCCACAGATTGTTCCCGCTGTCCTCGTAGAGGGCGAACACGACTTCATCGTTGAGAAACCTGGAATTCCCGGCAATGGCCGGAACATGCCTGATGGGAATGCGGTTGACGTCCACGTAATCGATGCCGCCCCGCGTGCCTATCCAGTACCCTCCCTGCGCGTCGCGATACAGGGACTGGATGGATGAATGAATCAGGCTCTGGGGTTCGTTGCTTTCGTGCGCATAGCGGACCCACTTGCCCGTTTTCGGATCAAGCAGAACCAGGCCGTCGCGCGATCCGATCCACAAATTCCCCTGGTCGTCCTCGATGATGGCCCTGATGCTGAGTATGACTTCGGCGGGGATGGATCCCACCGGTTCCAGCACCCGGTTTTTTTCATCCACCTTGAGAAGCCCCGAATCGGCTGTTCCGACCCACAGCGTCCCCCGGCTGTCTTCAAGAATGCTGAATACGCGCATGTCGCCGCGCGCCGCCTTTTTCAGCGGGATGTGGCGGAAGACATTGGAACCGTCGTCATAGAAATCGAGCGCCCCGGTTTGATACCTGACCCAGAGGCGGTTTTTCGAATCCACGAAAACCTTGTTGATGAAAAAGTCGGCCGGGCCGTATTCATTGGACAAGCCGCGGCGGAACCGGGTGAAGCACTTCCGTGATTCCTCGTAGCGGCACAGGCCGTTGCGGGTTCCCATCCAGAGACGGCCGTTCCGGTCGCGGGCAATGGAGTTGACGTTGTCGCTGACCAGCGAGGTCGAATCGCCGGGATTGAATCGATGGCTCGTGAAACGGTCGCGGACGCGGTCGTACACGCTCACTCCGCCCGCTTCGGTCGCGATCCACAACCGCCCCGAATCGTCCTCGCAGATGTCCCTGACCAGGTTGTGGCTGAGGCTGGTCGAATCGTCGGCATCATGCTTGTAGACGGTGAAGGTGTAGCCGTCGAATTTGTTCAGCCCGTCATTGGTTCCGAACCACATGAATCCTCGGCTGTCCTGAAAAATGGCGTTGACCTTGCTGTTGGAAAGCCCGTTCTCGATATTCAGGTGTTCGAACCGGATGTGGGCGGGCTGCCCGGTCAGGACGGAATGCAGGCCCGCCAGCGCGACACAGATTTTCAGGTTAAAACGCTTCATGTCCCTCGATGTTCAGCCGGCACCGTTTCGGATGCCGCGGCGGCTTGTCCGCTCATCTTCGTCCCGGCCGGGCCGGCATGCCGGCCTTCAGTTTCAGGATCTCAGCGCCGGCCATCAAAACGGGACCCAGTCCGTGGATGTCGTTCAGGGCTGCCGGCCTTTTATAATAGAAAGGAAGGTCATTCGATACGTTCGTGCCGACGCAGATGTCACGCACCTGTCCGTCTTCCTGTATCTTTGTTTTCAGGCCTTCCCACCCCGCCAGGGCGACGGAGGCGTACCGCGGGTCAAGCCATCCGCGGTTGACGCCCGCGGCCGCTCCGTAGGTGAACATGGCGCTGCACGAGGTTTCAAGATACGAATCTTCCCTGTCCAGAATCTGGCGCCACAGCCCCGATTCGCTTTGCGCGCGCGAGACGCCAAGAACGAAATCGCGGAATAAAACGAGCAATGCGTCCCGCTTGGGGTGGTCTTCGGGCAGCACCGCCAGAAGTTCCGCCGTGGCCATCATCACCCACCCGTTTCCGCGCCCCCAGTGGGCCGCGCCGTTTCTTTTGAGGTCGTCGAACCAGCAATGGTAATACAACCCCCTGTTGGAATCGAAAAGGTATTTCGTGAACTGGATGACCTGTTTCGCGGCATCGTCGAAATAGGAGCGGTCGTTTTTCAGGCGGCCCGCCCGGGCCAGAAAAGGAACGCTCATGAACAAATCGTCCGACCATACCGTCATGGGATTCGGCGTCCGCCTGCACAGCGTTCCGTCCTTCAGGCGCGTCTGGCCCTTTGAAATGTATCGCGCGGCCCTGTCGACGTACTCCAGGTAGGCGTCGTTTTCGTCATAGGCGTATACGTCCATGATGCCGGCGCCCATGGCCCCGCAGTCGTCCAGCGATTCCATCCGGAACATTCTGAGCAGGCTGCGGTTCCTGGCGAGTCCGGCGTCGAACAATTTCTTGAAATAGGGAGCGTGTTTGAAGATGAAGGCGACGTTGTCGCGCGCGTATTGGATGTACCGTTCGTCGTTGAGCTGCCGTCCGAGCCTGATCATGCCCATGTGCACCACGCCGTTCATGTACACCCATTCCGTGTACGGGCTTTGCATGATATAGTCGCCTGAGACGGGAAGGCTGTCGGTGCAGGCGAACGTTTCCTGCGTCTTTTCGTTCACGATCATCCGGGTGACGCCCGACAGAATGCCGTCGGCCACGCTGCGGATGACCTGTTCGTCCGTCCGCGCGTTCTGGGCCGATGCCTGGCGGAATGCCAGCAGCAACACGGCGGTCCATGCGGCCGGTCTTCCGGAAATTCCCTTCATGCCGATTGCTCCTGTTTCGATTCCGCCCCCTGGCTCGGCAGGGTGAAGAAAAAAGTCGCCCCCCTGTTTTCCTGCGATTCCACCCAGATGGTTCCGCCGTGACGTTCCACGATTTTTCTGCACACGGCCAGGCCGATTCCCGTCCCGGCATATTTTTCGC
>JBFZEN010000192.1:0-3289 GCA_041306805.1 bacterium | reverse complement strand
AATCCTCCTTTGTATCCCGAGATGACCGTGGCCGGCTATCTGGATTTCGTGGCCAAAATCAAAGGCATCCCCCGCAGGCAGTTGAAGCTGAAGGTCGGCGAGGCCATGGAGAAAACCGCCATCGGCCACGTTTCCAAGCGCCTCATCAGGCATTTGTCCAAGGGATACAAGCAGCGTGTGGGCCTCGCCCAGGCGCTTATCCACAATCCCGAAGTGCTCATTCTGGACGAACCCACGGTGGGGCTTGATCCCAAGCAAATCATCGAGGTGCGTGAACTCATCAAGCGCCTTGGAGGCGATCATACCGTGATCCTGTCGACGCACATCCTTCCCGAAGTAAGCATGACGTGCGAACGCGTCATCATCATCAACGAGGGAAAAGTGGTGGCTTCGGACACGCCCGAAAACCTGACCCGCCGGCTGAAGGGTTCGGAGAATATTTTCGTGGAAGCCGCCGGTCCGGCGGCCGAGATCGAGGCCCGGATCAGAAAGATCAAGGGAGTCACCAAGGTCGTGCCCGCCAGGAACTCGGGATTCACCGTCGAAACCGAATTGAACAGCGACATACGCGGGGAACTCGCTTCGTGCATTGTGAACGGCGGTTGGAGTCTGCTTGAAATGCGGCCCGTCGGCATGAGCCTTGAGGAAATCTTCCTGCACCTCACGACCAATGAAGAGGAGGTCTCCGCGTCATGAAGAACAGCATCGCCATTTATCAGAGGGAACTCCGCTCGTATTTCACGTCGCCGGTGGCCTATGCGCTCATGACGGGATTTTTTCTGATCGCGGGATATTTTTTCAACGCCATTCTGTCGAGCTTCATGCAATACGCCATGCGGGCCACCATGCAGGCCCAGTACTATCAGATGGAACCGCCGGCCGTGAACGTCAATCTGATGGCCCTGCGGCCGTTTTTCCATAATATCGCGATCGTGATGATTTTCGCCGTGCCGCTCATCACCATGCGGCTCTACGCCGAAGAAAAGAGGTCGGGGACCATCGAACTCATGCTGACGTCGCCGGTACGCAGCATGGAAATGATACTGGGAAAATACTGCGCGGCACTCACCCTGTACGCGGCCCTGATCGGCGGAACGCTGGTCTATCAAATCGTCCTGTTCACGCACGGCAAGCCCGAATTGGGTCAGGTTCTGACGAGCTACCTGGGCCTGCTTCTGATGGGCGGGGCGTTCGTGGCCATAGGCCTGTTCGTTTCCACGCTCACCGAAAACCAGATCGTGGCCGGGTTTCTCACCATCATCCTGCTTCTTTTATTCTGGGTCGTGGGCTGGGCCGCCGATTTTGCGGGAGCCGGTTTCGGAGCGGTGCTGTCCTATATTTCGCTTCTGACGCATTTCGACGAATTCGCAAAGGGCGTTCTCGACGCGAAAGACGTCCTGCTCTACATGAGCTATATCGGCTTTTTCCTGTTCCTCACCTATGCGTCGGTTGAATCGGCCCGATGGAGGACCAAATGAAGAACCAAATGAAAAAAATCATACCTTATGGAGCCCTGCTCGGCCTTGTCCTGATTCTCGTCGGCCTCGGCCAGTACGGCATATCCAGAATATGGAAACTGTTTTCATGGATCACCGTGGTGCTCGGCGCGGTTTTTATCCTTTTTTACCTTGCTTTCAATTTCTCGGAGCTGAAGCGGAAACTGTCCCTGCGCTCGGTGAAGTACGGCGGAAACGCGCTGGCCACGGCGCTGATCCTGCTTTTGATACTGGCGGGATTGAACTTCATCGCCAACCGGCACCCCCTTCGGCTCGATTTCACGGCGGGCAAGCAGTTCAGCCTGTCCGACCAGACCAAATCGGTGCTTAAAAAG
This sequence comes from bacterium, assembly GCA_041306805.1. GTDB lineage: Bacteria > Zhuqueibacterota > QNDG01 > QNDG01 > DTFT01 > JBFZEN01. The sequence continues at coordinate 1,458 of JBFZEN010000192.1, read as the reverse complement.
CTGCAGAAGGACGTCCAGGTCACGGCGTTTTACCAGGACAACAAACAGGATGCGATGGCGAGCCTTCTGAAATCGTACCGATCCCATTCGACCCGGTTCAGCTATGATTTCGTGGATCCGGACAAGAAACCGGCGCTGGCCAAGCAATACGGCATCACGAGCTACAACACGGCGGTACTCGAATGCGGCGGCAACACGGAACGCGTGACGACGCAGCAGGAACAGGACGTCACCAACGCCCTGATCAAGGTGACCCGCGACGCCCAAAAAGTCGTCTATTTTCTTCAGGGACACGGCGAGCCGGACATCGACGACCCGGAAAGGGGCGGATACGCTTCAGCCAAAAAGGCCGTCGAAAACGAAAATTACTCGGTTCAGAAAATCAGCCTGGCCGAGAAAAAATCGGTACCGCACGATTGCGCCATTCTCGTCGTGAACGGACCGCAGAAATCCCCCTTCCCGTCCGAGCTCGATTCCATTCAAACCTACCTGGAACGGGGAGGCAGGGCCTTTTTGCTTGTCGATCCCGAAGTGCCCGGGTTCGACGCTTTCCTGAAAAAATGGGGAATCAAGCCGGGCAATGACGTGGTGGTCGACAACAGCGGCATGGGGCAGCTGTTCGGCATGGGGCCGGCCGTGCCCCTGGTATCGAACTACGAATCGCACCCCATCACCGAGCGGTTCCGCCTCATGACGTTTTTCCCGTACGCGCGTTCGATGACCGTTCTTGACGACAAACCGGCGGAAGTGGCCGCGCAGTCCGTCCTGAAAACCAGCGAGTACAGCTGGGGCGAAACCGACCTGGTCCAGTTGAGAAAAAACACGGCCCGGAACGACAAAAACCGCGATCTACAGGGGCCTGTTTCGCTCGGCGTGGTCTCCACCCGGGGGAATACCCGCCTCGTTGTCATCGGCGATTCCGATTTCGGCAACAATTCCTATTTCAGCGTGCAGGGCAACGGAGACCTCTTCATGAACGTGGTCAGCTGGCTGGCCGGGCAGGAAGACCTGATTTCAATCCGTGCCAAGAAGCCGGAAGACCGAAGGGTCTTTTTAAACGCCCAGGCCATGCGCCTGACATGGATTCTCACGTTTATCGGCATGCCTCTGGCCGCCGCGGTTGCCGGCATCTGGATCACCCTGCGGCGGAGGAAAGCGTAGCATGAGAGGCCGCATACCCCTGATTCTATTGGGCGTACTCGTTCTCCTGTCCGCCTATATTTATTTTGTGGATATCCGCGGCAAGGTCCGGAGGGAAGCCAGGGAGACCCGGTCGAAATCGCTTCTGGCCTTCGGAAAAGAGGATATCCTGAAAATCGAGGTGAAACGTCCGTCCGGGGCGTTCGCCTGCGTCCGGAGCGGGAAAGAGGACTGGCAAATCGTTTCGCCGGTCGAAGACAGGGCGGACCAGCCCGCCATGGACCTGTTCGCGTCGAGCCTCGCCGACCTTAAAAAAGA